>NZ_FRCR01000008.1 GCF_900142995.1 Caldanaerovirga acetigignens
TTTACCGGGTTGAATGAGTCCACGTCTTTTCGGGGCGATATTTCGTATTTTACCCTGTCTTCCGAAATGTGAGCGGGTAGCGGCCGCATGACGAGTATGCCGTGGACTTTTTCATCTTCGTTCAGTTGGTGGAGCTTTTTTACGAATTCTTCTTCCGGGGTGTTTTCGGGCATCTGTACTACGCTGGTTTCTATGCCGATCTCCGCACATCTTTTTTGGGCTCCTTTTACATACGACACAGAGTCGGGCCTTTCCCCTACTATCACTATGGCAAGGCCGGGGGTAACACCGCCTGCCTTTAATACCTCTACCTCACTTATTAGTTTTTGTTTTAATGCATCCGCCACTTCTTTTCCGCTTAAGATATCTGCCATTTTTCCACCTCCGATTTTAAAAGTGAGAAAAGCACGGGACCCTCATCATTACCCCCGCACTTTTCTCTTTACTAAAAATTTTCTCTAGAAGAGACCGCTGATTCTTCCATTTTCATCCACATCTATGTTCTCAGCAGCAGGCCGCTTGGGAAGTCCCGGCATCGTCATTATCTCGCCAGTGAGTGCTACAGCAAATCCGGCCCCCGCAGATATCTTCACGTTTCTGACTGTTATTCTAAACCCACTCGGCCTACCTAAAAGTGCTGGGTTGTCGCTCAGCGAATACTGTGTCTTAGCCATGCATACTGGCACTTCTCTAAATCCCAAACTCTCTATCGTCTCTATATCCTTCTTGCCTGCTGGAGTGAAGTCAACACCATCTGCGCCGTAAATTTCTTTCGCTATCATCTCTATCTTCTCGGCTATGCCCATGTCCAATGGATAAAGCGGTTTGTAGTTGTTCTTACCTTCTTCTATTAGCCTGAGCACTTCTTTAGCCAAGTCAATTCCACCTTCTCCACCCTTTGCCCAAACTTCGGATATTACCGACTTTACACCCAATTTTTCGCATTCCGTCCTTACTAGCTCCAGCTCAGCCTGCGTATCGCTCGGGAACCTGTTTATTGCTACTACAGCCGGCAAACCAAATTTGACAGTTATGTTTTCTACGTGTTTCAGCAAGTTGGGTAGCCCTTTCTTTAGAGCATCTAGGTTCTCTTCGCTTAGCCTATCTTTCGGCACTCCGCCGTGATGCTTCAATGCCCTTATACTGGCCACAATAACAACTGCATCTGGTCTTATGCCCGCTACCCGGCACTTTATGTCCAGGAATTTCTCTGCTCCCAAGTCCGCGCCAAATCCTGCTTCGGTTACTACGTAGTCCGCAAGTTTCATAGCCATTTTAGTAGCAAGGACGCTGTTGCATCCGTGGGCTATGTTGGCAAATGGACCTCCGTGGACGAAGGCAGGAGTACCTTCCAACGTCTGCACCAAATTGGGTTTCAGTGCATCCTTTAACAATGCTGCCATCGCTCCATGGGCTTTTAGATCCCCAGCAGTTACGGGTTTGCCACTGTAGGTATATGCAACAATTATCCTCGATAGCCTTTCTTTCAGGTCCTTTAGGTCAGTAGCAAGGCAAAACGCTGCCATTACTTCCGATGCTACCGTTATGTCAAAGCCGTCTTCCCTGGGAACTCCGTTGGCTTTCCCCCCAAGTCCGTCCACTACAAACCTCAATTGTCTATCATTCATGTCAATGCAGCGCCTCCAAACTACGCGCCGCGGGTCTATACCCAGCTCATTGCCTTGATATATATGGTTGTCCAGCATAGCAGCAAGCAAGTTGTTTGCTGCCCCAATTGCATGAAGGTCACCAGTGAAATGCAGATTTATATCTTCCATCGGCACTACTTGAGCATATCCACCTCCTGCAGCTCCGCCCTTTACGCCAAAAACCGGTCCTAGTGACGGTTCCCTCAGGGCTATTGCCGTCTTCTTGCCAAGCCTGCTCAATGCATCACCTAAACCTACCGTCGTCGTAGTCTTTCCTTCGCCAGCAGGAGTTGGGTTTATGGCAGTAGTCAATATCAGTTTGGCGTCTTTCCTGTCCTGCAATCTCTTTAAAACGTTATAGTCTACTTTCGCCTTGTACTTGCCATAGTACTCGATGTCATCTTCAGTAAGACCTAGTTTCGCAGCTATGTCCCTTATGTGCTCTAATTTTGCCTCCTGGGCTATTTCTATGTCGCTTTTGAAAGCCATTCACATCCCGTCCTTTCTTAAGATTTTGCCATTTTTTTGAATTAATTTAAATAAATTAATTTAGATAACCTTCTGTTGAGCAAGACTAAAGCTGAGCCTTTTTAAAATCAATTTGGCGAGAATTGTATAAATTGGGATATTAAAAACTTGAGTAATACAAGAAGAAACTATTTTGTAGACGAGCGGTATGCCGAAGAGCCTGTATAGGAAATAAGGCACCAGCAACACCGAAGTGATTATTTGTCCTGCAGCAATTGCAACCAAAAGATGCCAAAAACCAAGTTGCTCTGTTTTAAAAAGTCTAATCATAGCACCGGGAATTACACCGGTCAACGCTGCTGTCAGTGTAAAATGCGGCATATACGGCCCCATCGGGTTTATCCAGTATCCGATAAGGTCTCCTATTGCTCCAACTGTTCCACCAGCCATGGGTCCCATAGCAATGCCTGCCAGGATCACCGGAAATCCTCCGAACCCTATTCTGATCGCCTCGATAGTGCCAATGGCTATCCTTATGCTAGCAATTCTGGTGAGTATTATATTGAGCACTACCAGCATTGCCATATATGCTATTTTTTTCGTGCTTATTTTCATTATGGTCAATTCCCTCCTAAAACTCGCTTTTGCCACTATCTAATCCCACAACTTTAATTCCATTTTTATGCGCCATCATATATACATCTTCTTCGCAAATACCGCACCTTTTAAAGTACCTTACTTCATCGAAAAAGCCCTGTGCGTGGTAAACTCCCAAAGAACCAGAATCACTTCCGATGGCCACTTTCACCCCCAAACTCAATGCCTTTTTTATCGCATTCAAATGTTCATCAAAAATTTTTTTGATATTTTTAATTTTATCACTATAACGCCTGCGGAGTTCCTCTTTTTCAAGGATGTTACCTAAAGGCGCCAGAGTTGGCACCCAAACCACACCTTTATCGGCCATCATATAAAGTTCTTCATCTGATAAAAAATATCCATGTTCAATCGTATCGGCGCCAGCTTCTACTGCCATTTTTACTCCAATAGACGAATTCGCGTGAACCATAACAGGAAGCCCCTTCTCCTTGGCCGACTGCACCATGTAATTAAGCTCTTCCCCGGAAAAGCCGATTCCACCTACTTTCCCGTAACATTCAAACTCTACAAGGCCCGTCAATATAATTTTCAAATGGTCTACCTTAACTTTCAGAAGTTCTGTAAACAAATCTTTGAAGTCTTTTATCCCCACAACAGGTTTTCCTAAAAAAGTACCGTACATCCCTTTTTTATAAATTGCCCATCCTGGGGACCTAAAAGTAATTCCCAAGGATTTTGCAATTTCACGTGCCACTAGCGATATTCCGTAATTATCTCCGCCGTCTCTTATTGCCATAATACCTTTGTCTTTGTATAATTCTAATGCCGTTTTAACCGGTTCATAATTCTTTTCCGCTATAAGTTGGCGCCATTTTTTTGAATCTCTGCCGTCTAGCGCAATGTGCACATGGCAATCCACAAACATCAAGTTATCCCACTTTTTTATTTCGATGCCTCCTTTGTGGGGCCAAGGAGCCCCTTCCTGTATGCATTTACATATTTCCTGCAGAACTTATCCCGTCCTGCAATAGCCTCTGCAGCAAAGAGAGTTGTCATAATGTCTCTGTTGGTGGGGTCCATGATGGCTGAATCCATCCCAGCAAACACAGCCACCGTCAAGAATACCTGATTTATAGCTTTTCTATAAGGCAGTCCAAAAGAAACGTTGCTCAATCCAGAAGTAATTTTTACTGTTGGGAAGATTTTCTTTATCCCTTCTAAGGCCTCCACAAATTTGTGCACAGCCTGATTGTCGGTAGCTAAAGCAATTACCAGAGGATCTATGTGTATTCTGTCCGGACTTATCCCGTATTTATCCGCTTTTTCCACTAAAATCCTAGCTATGCTTATCCTCTTTTCAACGTCGCTCGGTATTCCGTCGTTATCGCATGTAAGTCCTATCACCTGCCATTCAGTCCCTTGAATAAGCGGGTAAATAATTTCGCATTTATTCTTCTCCTCGGAAACCGAATTAATTATCCCCGGCTTCCTTGCATACTTAAAAACTTTTTCAATAGTATTGGGGTTGGGGCTGTCTATGCAAAGCGGCTTTTCGACAGCGTCCTGCACAATCTCCATCAGCCATATTAAAGTCTCTTCTTCCCGTTCAGGAGAAGTTCCTGCACACACATCAATATAGTCCGCGCCTGCTTCAGCTTGCTTTATGGCTAGCTCACGAATAAATGCCTCGTCTTTTTCTTCTATGGCTTTCTGAACACGAGGAATCGTCCCGTTGATTTTTTCACCAATTATGATCATTCAACTTCCCCCTCTTAAATTTTGTTTTTTAGCAAACCTGTATATACATGTATGTTTTACTTCTATACTATTAGATTAGCATATTTAAAAATTTTTGTCAATGTGTCCATTTTTCAAATGTTGCGGAAATAAAAAAAGAAACCTCAAGTTTCAACGCCATTTTTATATTTTTCGTTCAATAAGCTATCGGAAAAATACGACTCGGCATAAAGCTTGCAATAATCCCCTCTGTAATACGTTATACCTAGCCCTATTGGCCTTTCCTCTCTATCGTAAAGTTTTTGTTCCACAACCATGAGCGGAAGGTCGTTATATATGTTAAGATATTTTTTGATTTCCTCATCAGGCATCTGAGTGTAGATTATCAATTCCCTTTTTATTGCAAAGAGCGACATCTTTTTCGCGACCATTTCTGGGAAAGTTGCATATTGAATTTCTTTCTCAACTATAGGCATTCCTTTGCAGTACGGAAGGTATTTTATGTCGTAAGCCACTGGTTCCCCTTCGGTGAAGAACAGCCTTCTTATGAGGATTATCTTTTTATTCTTCGTAACCTGCAGGCTGTTTATCAATCTTTGATTGGGCAGCGTAATGCTCACTTCTAGTAGTTTTGTTTTATCCACGCTGTTTACAAAATTTTTCATCTCGTTGTAGTAAAGAGTATAGGAGTTGTTGTCTGGCTCCCTCACAAAGCTGCCCTTCCCGGGAATCGAGTAGATGTAACCTTCGCTGGCGAGCAAAGCCAAACCTCTCCTTACAGTCATGCGGCTGGCTTTGTACGCCTTGCATAAGGTATTTTCAGAGTAAATGGGATCCCCGGGTTTTAATTCTCCGCTATTTATTTTTTCTTTTATATCCTGAGCAATTTTCAAATATATCGGAAGTCGCATGGCACATCTCCCCGCTTCATTTTGATTTTAAAAGCTGTTTACATATCTTTACTCCTTCTGATGCATCATTGGTAAAACTGTCTGCACCAATATATTCGCATGCCTCCCTGGTGATGTGGTTTCCTCCTAAAATAATTTTAACGCTGTTTCTAACTCCAGCTTGCATAAGGGCTTCAACCACATCTTTCATTGACTCTACCGTAGTTGTCAGTACCCCACTAAGCCCTATAATATCGGGTTTATATTTAATTACACTTTTCACGAAGGCATCCTCGGGCACATCTACTCCTAAATCTATAACTTCGAAGCCATTCACTTCCATCAAACCCTTAAAAATGTCCTTTCCTATGTCATGTAAATCGCCTTTTACCGTCCCTACGACTATTTTCCCCTCTATTTCATCGCTCTTTCTTTGAAACCGTTCCTTTATTTCTTCCAATTCTAGAACTTCTTTAAAAATGAGTCCAGCCATTATAAGATCCGCGATAAAATATTTTTGTTCTTCATACAATTTTCCAACCCTTTTTACTCCCTCTTTTATCAGGTCCAGCAAAAAGAGCGGCTCCATTCCGGATTTTAGTGCCTTTTTTGATAACTTAATAACCCTTTCCTCATCCAATTCCTCAACAGCCTTTATTATCAAATCATTTAAAGTTATGATATTCTTCATAAAATCCCTCCTTGCACAATTATATACTTTAATTTTGCTTTCATCAATTTTTATAAAAGAAGGAACATCAGATAATCAAACATCTCTTTATCTAACCTATCGAGTTTTTCACGTGCAAAATCGGAAAGCCTAGTATTTTCGTACCCTGTACTGCCGGTGTAATACTTGCTTTCAAAATTGCTCAAAGGTATCGCCTTATAATCTTCTTTTTTAAAAACCATTCCTGATATCTCTCCCGGATTGCTATAAACGGCATAATCCCTAACAGTCTCAGCGACGGCGCACAGGTTTTCAATTTTTATGTCGCTGAGAAGAAGTGGATTCTTGTCAAAATTAAATATATATTTTCCTCCAGGCGCCAGTACATCGACGTACTTTTTTGCCTCATCCACGCACTCTTTTTTTGTTTTCGTCTTTAAATTCATTATGGGATAAAGACCCGTTATTATGTGTTTTTTTCCCAGCTTATCCTTTATAAGTTTGGGATTGCCGTATTCGAACCATAAAGTGGTATCCGTGGGGAGCTCATAAAGATAATCCAGATATCTCATCCAGTCATGTTCGCAAAAAATCGTACATCGAATCCCCATTGAGGCATATTCATCCAGCATTCTCTTAAAAGTAGGCCAATACAGCTTTGCAAAGTCTTCTTCTCTCAAAAAGGGCGGCATGTGGAGCGGAAGAAATACTTGAGAATATTTTGTTATTTTTTTAGGTATCCCTTTTTTAAATACCAGAGGGTATAGGGCTTCACAAGCCGCCACGACTTTGCCCGGCATCTTTCTTATATCCCTGCTTATCCCCTTGAAACCTCTAAGCTGATCTGCCAAAAAATCAAAAGGGGTTTCGGTAAAACCGCAATTTTCCGAAAACAAACCCTCCGGATAATAGCCGTATTTGTCGATCATCTTCTTTCTTATCTCAGCCGATATTGAAAAATCCTCTTTATAAGCCAAAAGGCTTTTTGCGAAATTCAAAGCAAACACTATCGGTTCACCGGGGTTAAAGGCTTTATATAGCCTGGGGATAATCCTTTCTATAATACAGTCAAAGGGGTTTTTTATCAGATAATCGTAGTCTTCAGGGTCCATTCCGGATACTTCTGGATGCTGAATATAACCATTTGATGCCATCTTAAAGGATTGCGACTTTAAGATATGATAAAATGAGGGATACCGGAAAGAGCCCATAAAGACGCACACATCGGAGTAAACCAACTCGCATACCTTATCAACTGCTTCTTCAAGCATAGCCGGATTCCAGTGAGCCTGTCTAAGGTCAAGGCCTCCAAACTGAGCTATTACCTCAAAAGGGAGATTTATGTTTACTGGTACTCTCTTCGGAACCTTGTCGTCATATAAATCTCTATATATGCATATCCGTTCCTGCTGCAGCACCTTTGCGTTTTCCATCAGATGCCCACCCGCCTAGGTATATTTTAAAAATTCACTTTTATTATACAGGTTTTTTACCTTTTAGAAAACATCATATTCCTAAAAATCAAACTTGATTTTCAATATCTTTTATTTCATAATATTGTAAAGAAAAACACGAAAGCGGGGATAGATATGAAAAACACGATCATAGCATGTCGAATGATTCAAGACGAATTGCAGCATGTAATGGACGAAATAAATTCCCTAGACCATGTAATTTGGGTGGACTCAGAATATCACTCCGAACCTGAACGCCTAAAGTCTAAGCTCCAAGAAATTATCGACAACTTGGAAGGCACCGACAACATAATACTGGTTTACGGATACTGCGGCAACGCCCTCATCGGCTTGAAGGCTACCACTGCTAATTTAATTTTCCCGAGGGTAAACGATTGCATTTCCATGTTGCTAAAATCGGAACGGCTAAATGATGCGTATTACCTGACAAGGCGCTGGATCGAAAGTCCGGCAAGTATTATACAAGAATATAAAATAGCCTTGGAACGTTACGGCGAGGAAAGGGCAAAGAAATTGTTCCGCCTAATGCTTAAAAACTACACAAAATTAATGCTCCTTGAAACTGGCACTTACGACACCGAAAAGTATTTAAAGGAAATTCAGGAGTTTGCTGAAAAGGTCGGTCTGAAGGTAGATAGCCAAGAAGGAGATTTGCATTTTCTTAAGAAGATTCTTATCGGGCCTTACGATGAAAACGATTTCGTCATAATAAAAAAAGGAGGAAAGGTTGACCTTTCTCACATTGTAAGAGGAAATGAAAAAAAAGCCGTGAATTATTAGATTGTCATTGTGGAAGGTCTTTTTTGTAATATAGCCCGATTTCGCTCCCGACATTTCCGAGCTTTGCCCTGAGTTCTCTGACCTTTTTAACTTCGTAACCCAGCAAACTGGATATCTCCTCATCCTTTAATCCCAAGGATACGGCATCGAGAAATAAGTAAGGATCGACGCCGAATTCTTTTTCTATACTATCGGCGCTTACTCCCAATTTGCTGAAAAAGCCATCGTGCCTTCCTGTTCTCTTTTTAAAGTTGTCTTCTGCCACAACATCTGTCTCAAGCCGTCCTTCCTCGTCCAACCAGGCGGCTTTGACTTCTGAGAAGCGATTTATTCCCTTTTTCCTCAATTCGGAAAGCAATGCTTCGACTCCTACTCCCAGAATTTCTAGATTATCCTTCACCACCCGCCCCTGGTGCACAACCAATATGGGAAAGATACCCTGTGAAGCGGTCAATCCCAAGTCTTTAGGCGTAACAGCTTCCCTTTCTTTTTTTTTCAATATACTGAGCTTTCCGTTGGGCTCGATCGTAGCTTCCTGGACATCATTTATATCCGTTATATTTTTTTCCCTCAGGAGAATTAAAAGGTCCGCTACGGTAATTCGCTCTTTTTTTAGGTTTTTTGGAATTACTTCTCCGTCTTTTATGAGAACTGTCGAAGTCCCCTGCAAAATGTTTTCTAATTTTCTATTTTTAGTTATTATTATTGCTAAAATGTAATTTAAAACTGACATTACTACCACCGGCACTATGCCAAACCTCAAGGCTATTTTCAAATCCTCCAGAGGTATGGCAATAGCAGACCCCATTATGATAATCAGGATAAGGTCGAAGGGTGAAAGCTGAGCGATTGTTCTCTTTCCCATAATTCGAACGAGAACCAGGCTGACAGTAAAAAGAATGGCCGAGCGCAAAGAAAGCATAGCAAATTCCTTAAATTGCCCGCTCACTCTTCGATCACCCTTTCTAGCCTCACCAAACTTTTCATCAATTTATGTATTTTGTCCGCCATCACGATGCCCTCTTGGGCTTCGCTCAGGGACTCCACGGCTCTCATCATGCTTTTGTGGATTTGACACATCAATAGCTCGATGCATTCATAAAACTTCCTTTTTATAGCCTTTACAAGATTTTTTATTTCCTCCTCATTCTCGCTCGAATTTTGAGTTTTCATAAATTCCACGATCAACGATATTTCTTCCAATTTTTTACTCAATTGTATTTGCCCTGAAGATTTTATAAGAAGTTTCTGTAAAGCTTCGTCAAAGTCTTCCTCAATGGCTTTTAAACCGCTCATCATATTGTCCAGTTGGTCTTGAAAATTTACCATAAACCCGGCCGTCTTTACCTTGGTTCTTGCCACTTTATGCCCCCCTGTTTTATTTTTTACTTAATATATTTTGGGATTTTACGCATTTTTTTATTCCGACTTTGCTTTTCTTCAGTTTTTTGTTATACTAAAAAAGTCAAATAGTACCCACTGAGAGGTGTCAAATGACAAGGTCAGTATGTCATAAATTATTTGCAATTTTCATTTTGTTTGTGCTCATAACGACAGAAAAGCCCCAGGCTGCATCATTACCTTCACCTCCTTCCATAGTAGGGGTCGCAGGAGTTTTAATGGATGTAAGGACCGGCCAGGTTCTTTACGAAAAAAACGCTCATCAGAAACTGGAGCCAGCCAGCACTACTAAAATTATGACTGCAGTGCTCGCCCTTGAAAGAGGGAATCTATCGGACATCGTCACTATTGAGAAGGAACCCACCTTAGTTGATGGAAGCCGCATATACCTGGAAGAAGGGGAAAGGCTTACTCTCGAACAGTTGCTCTACGGCATGATGCTCAATTCGGGAAATGACGCCGCAGTAGCCATAGCACAGCACATAGCAGGAAGTGTATCGAATTTTGCTAAATTGATGAACGAAAAGGCGAAAAGCCTCGGGGCTGAAAACACAAATTTCGTAAATCCTAGCGGCCTGCCTGACAAAAACCATTACACAACAGCTTACGACCTGGCTTTAATTACCCGTTATGCGCTGCTAAACCATCCTGAATTTAGGAAAATAGTAGCAACAAAAACTTTTTACATCCCATGGCAGGGCAAAGAATGGGACAGAACTCTGGTAAACCACAACAAGCTTTTATGGAATTTTGAAGGTGCCGACGGGGTCAAAACCGGTTATACCCGTTCGGCAGGACAGACCATAGTTGTCTCGGCGACGAGAAACGGATGGCAGCTTTTGGCGGTAGTTTTAAAATCTCAAGGCCGTAATATATACGCGGACGCAAAAGCTTTGCTCGAGTACGGATTCAATAACTTTGAAAAAAGAGAATTGATTAAGAAAGGTGAAGTGGTTGAAAAAATACCGGTCAAGTTCGGAACACCCGTGGATTTAGCTGCTTCAGAAGACTTTTCAGCAGTAGTCGAAAGAGGAAGTGCCCCAATCGAAATCAAAAAAATTATACCCGATGATATCAAAGCACCCGTTGCCAAAGGCCAGACATTGGGAGTCCTTGAATTTTACCGAGATGGGGTGAAAATCGGGAGCATACCCCTCGTGGCAGCTTCCGATGTTCCCCGCAAAATTTTCACTCATTGGTGGTTCTGGCCATCCCTTCTTATCGGAATAATTTATGTGCCTTTTCGAATATCGGTAGGAATAAGAAGGTACAGGCGCCGTCGAAACCACTATTACATTAATTCTTATAGACACATCCAAAAGAAGAAAAAATAAAAGAAAGAGCTAATGTAAAAAAATGGACTTGCCCAAAAAACTGGACAAGTCCATTTTTTTAGTTCTTTAAAATATATACGTCTACCCACCGGCGTCCGAACCGGCGCGCTAAAGCTTCGGTTTCAACGAAAATATCTATCCTGTTTCCCTGTATTGCAGAACCCGTATCTTCGGCTCTCGCAAACCCGTAACCTTCTACATATAGCCTCGTCCCTAATGGTATTATATCAGGGTCTACCGCAACCACTCCTACCCTAGGTATCGTGCCGGTTGCTGTCCGATTCCCCGTATAAGTATAAGCCGTAGCCAACATCCTGAGTTTTTGAGTATATTCGAATTTCTCGCCTCCACGGGACGCGACCATTAGCCCTCCCTTTAAAACGATTTCCGGCACGGCTGGTTTTATCACGATTTTTTCTGTACTTTTCTCTACCACCTTCCCATCTTCCAACCTAATTTTCGTCACAACCTTCTCCTGGCCATCCTGACCTTTTTGCACCAGTTTTGTTTGCCCTATGGGAAGGTCATAATCCACCCGCAACACCTTATTATAGGGTATCTTTCTCAATTCCTCTATGACTTTTTCCTCCACTCTGATGACCTTTACAACTGCGGGACCTTCTACATAAGCATCCTTTGCCGGTTCAATCTTGTCTTTTTCACCGAGCTTTATTCCTGCTTTTTTCACAATGTTTTCCACTGTATCTGGCTGTGTTTTTACTTCAAGTTCCTCCCCATCCGCGGTAATTTTCACATCAAAAGCCCGCTTTATTTGAACTATGCAGCCATCCGTGAGTTTAGAAGATACATCGGGTATTATCACGTCATTTTCCGAAACCGAAATATTCTTTTCTTTCAGTAAATCCTCTACAGTCGATTTATACGTCTTAACTTCGATTTTTTTTCCAGCGTCTAAAATAGTCACATTTTTCTCCCTGCTATGGTGTCCCCACAGGGCTAATGCAATTCCCGCTGCGGCGACCAGGGTAATGACCCATAGCCGAGTTTTTGTCTGCAAAAAAATTCCTCCTCTTTTACATTTCCTCATCGGGATCAAAAAATGCCTCTACTATATATTAATTTTTTATATATTATATGTCAAGTACTCCAATATATACCCATCCTATATTGTTATTTTTTTCCATTCACCTTTTTTAAACCTTCTGCCCATCAAAACGGCCTCTATAAAAAACTGTAAAACTGTAGTCACCCATACGAATTCTAGGCTTGCCTTAAACACAAATATGACAAGAAAAATCAATGGTATCCTCACGAGCCACAAACTTATCAGAGTAACCTGAAAAGGTCCCCTAGTATCTCCAGCTCCCCTGAGCGCCCCTGCTAGCGTCATAGAATACGCGATGCTAACCTGCTCCAACGCGCCGATCTTCAGGCACCTTGCCGCAAGGACCCTCACCTCCGGTATGTTCGTAAAAACACCTGTTATCTTTTCCGGTACCAGGAAAAACAAAACAGCCGTCATCCCCATTAGGATGGCCGAGAGCCTGGCAGCTTCCCATGCAGCTTTTTCGGCTACTTTTTCTTCTTTTGCCCCCAAGCTTTGCCCAACTATCGCCGAAGCAGCCACAGAAAAACCATACCCTGGCATAAAGGAAAGGGATTCCCCCGTTACCGCGACCTGATGGGCAGCAAAAGCCATCGTGCCCAGCCTGTTTATCCAGATAGAGGAAAGCATCCTGCTCGCACCAAAGGAGAGTTCTTCTAGGAAAGAAGGAAGACTTAGTGAAAAGAGCCCCCGCATTAATTTTAAATCTAAAAAAGCGAGTTTATTGAAGTTTATTGTAACATAAGCCCGTCCCGAACCGGCATAGCCCAGAGTAATCACTGCCGCGACGATTTGTGAAATCGTCGTAGCAAGAGCCGCCCCTTCAACTTCCATCCTCGGAAATCCGAAGTTTCCGAAAATAAAAGCGTAATCCCCTACTATGTTAAGAAAATTTCCTATCGCAGCCGATAGCATAGGAACAACTGCGTTTCCCGCCCCTCTCAATGCACAATTGACCACATAAGTGGGCACCATGAAGGTTACAGCAAAAGCAAGGATCTTCATATATTTCGTTCCAATTACTATAACTTCAGGGTCATCAGTTAACAGCCCAAAAATCCATTCAGCACCAAAAAAATAAATTATAGTGAGAATTATACCAAGACATGCGGACATAATCAAAGCCTGCTCGGAAACATAATTGGCCCTCTTTTTATCTCCCCCACCTATGTACCTCGATACCATCGCCAAAACCCCATCGCCTAAAGTACCGAAAATGTAAGTTACGTTAAATGCAAGTTGTCCTCCTAAACCGACAGCATTTAGCGCTTCGGCGCTCAAACGCCCAATCATCGCCGTATCAGCCACCCAAACGATAGTGCCTGATATCATCTCAAAAATTGCGGGAAGTGACAACCTCATTATCTTTTTTCGTAGGGAAAATGTTTTTACGGCTTGTCGTACTTCTTTCATTGGAATCCTCCGCTGATGCGATTTTTAACGACCGATTTATATTATACCCTGTCGATCAATAGTTTGCCAATAAAGCAAAAAGCCCGCTTTCTCAGCAGGCTTTATATGGACATTATATATGGACACTAATCTTTTTGCAAGTTAAGTTTTCTTAATGCGTTCCTCAGGCGGTTGTACCCATCTTCTAAGTCTTCCTCACTAACAGTTAGGATAGGCCTCAACCGTATTCCTTTTACCCCGGTAGTTAAAACCAGCATTTTTTCTTCAAAGCAAAGCCTGTGGAATTTGTTCCTCAATTCCGCATCGGGTAGGTCAAAAGCCGCCATTAACCCTCTATATCTCACATTTCTCACGAGGGTCGGGAACTCATCTTCAAGCGCATGGAGGTATTTGTGGAGCACCGGCGATACTCTGTTTACATGTTCGAGCACTTTATCTTCAATCATCACCTCAATAATCCTTGTAGCTCTCACCATATCGACTATATTTCCGCCCCACGTGGAGTTTATCCGGCTGCTTTCCACAAAACAATTTTCCTCGACCTCATCCACCCGGCGATTGGACAAGATGCCGCAAACCTGAGCTTTTTTTCCAAAAGCAAATATATCCGGTTCTACTCCGAAGTTCTGAAAAGCCCACATTTTCCCCGTTATCCCCATGCCGCACTGCACTTCATCAAAAACCAGCATAATCTCGTGTTCGTCACAAATCTCTCTTAAGCTTTTCAAAAATTCCGGTCTAAAATGGTTGTCCCCGCCTTCTCCCTGAATGGGCTCTATTATAATGGCACAGATGTCGTCGGGACTTTTCGCAATAGCTTCCTTTATCTGCTTTAGCGCTTCTTGTTCGGCCTTTTTGACTTCTTCCAGGTGTTTTTCGAGCGGCCATACGATCTTGGGATTAAGTATGCGGGGCCAGTCGTTGAATTTGGTAAAATACTTATATTTTCTCGGGTCTGCTGTATTTGTAAGGGACAAAGTGTAACCGCTTCGCCCGTGGAAAGCTTCTTTGAAATGAATTACCTTCGTGCCTTTTTGTTCGCTCTCCTTGTATCCCTTTTCTATATTTTTTCTTACCTTCCAGTCCATTGCTACTTTCAACGCATTTTCCACGGCGAGGGTCCCGGTATCTATTAGAAATAGATGGTCGAAGCCAGACGGTGCAGCAAATTCCATAAAGGTCTTTACAAACTGAGCCATTTCAATTGTATAAATGTCCGAATTCGCGACCTTGTTTACAGCCGCTCTGAATACTCTCTCCTTGAATTCTTCATTTGCCAGTTTTGGATGATTAAACCCCAAGGGCAATGACGCAAAAAAAGTGTAAAAGTCCAGATATTCGCTGCCGTCTCTTGCATCGACTATACGACAACCATGGGACTTTTCCATATCTACAACAACAGGAAAACCGTCAACCAGCATGTACTTTCCTAAGGTCGGAATGACCTCTTCAGGCTTAAGCATTTTTACCACCTCTCATCATGCATAATTTTATAAATCGCATATTAAACAATATATTAAACGCTTTATAAAAAATTTTCAACTACTTACATTTAGCAATTTTCATACCAATACAAAAATGCCCTCGAAAGCAGCTTTTTTTAAAGAAATGCCAAATAGTATTGCACTTTTTGCAAAATTTCTTGCATCCCAGATTTACTATTTTTTAATAAATAATGTTATAATTAATCTTGAACAATATAAGAGGTGGTAAAAATGCTTGAAATGAGGGTTAAATCGGTTGTCGCAAGCCCGGCTGGAGAATATCTGATACTACTTGTGGATCAAGAGGAAAAGAAAGTGCTGCCCATTGCTATCGGACCCTTAGAGGCGCACAACATAGCCCTGCCCCTTCAGGGAGTAAAGCCTCCTCGACCCTTAACCCATGACCTTTTAAAATCAGTAATCGAAAGTATGGGAGGAAATCTTGACAAGATAATTATAACCGATATAAGGGATAACATTTACTATGCAGAAATCCACATTACACTCGATGGGAAAACTTTAGTAATCGATTCGAGACCCAGCGACGCCATAGCCTTAGCCCTCCGATTCGGTGCTCCGATTTTCATGAAGCCAAGGCTTGTTGAATTTACGTACGATCTTGCTGATATAGAACCTAGCGAAGATTAACGAAAAGTGAGCAGGTTCAACGAAAAGCTCAAGTTGTCCTCCCGCAAAATAGAATAGTTGTCCCAAAAAAGGCAGCTCCCACAAAGCACTAAACTTCCTCCCGAAGGATATGGACGTTGAGCAGCAAGTATCGGAGCCCTTTCCCCAGAGCCGTCTCGGGAGGAGTCCTCTCCCCTGAGAATAACTTTCGCCTCCGAATTTAAAATTTCTACAGGTGCGCTGTAAGGGAAAACTACCCTTTTTACACCATCTCCGAAAGCTTCGACTCGCGAAGTTATGACCATTCTGCAGTCGTCCGAAGCAAAATTTTCATCGTCCACAACTTCATCTTCTTTTAACCTGAGGTCGAATCTTGCGCTGACTTCATTCGCTATCCTCGCCACGTTGTCCTTGTTATTGAAATGGCCGGTAAATATAACGCGTTTCCCCTGCTTTACAGCCCTCTCTATTATTTCAATCTCTCGTTCGTCAAAAGGGCGCTCGCTGTAGTTGAATACCACCACTGGATAAGAAAACAATTCCTCGAAATCCGCTACTTCCACTATTTCGATGCCTTTTTTTTGGGCTTCCCTCTCCAGAATTGAAAAATAGTAAGAATCGCTAATGAGGAATTCGCCATGGGAGCTGCTCCAAGCTACTTTATGCAAATCTACTCCCTCCCCCAAATTCCCCAAATGATTGCTATTAAAAAAAGGCTTTCAGAGTCATCTGAAAGCCAAAATTCCGAATTTGGCGGGAGCATGTGGGAATCGAACCCACCCCGGAGGTTTTGCCCCCGACACTGGTTTTGAAGACCAGGAGGCCCACCAGGACCTATCTGCCCCCGCACACAGAATTATAATAGCAGAAAATCGGACTTTTTTCAACTTCCATCGGACGGTTCTCCTTTGTTGCTTTGTTCGTACAATTTAACGCCTGCTACCCGAATGTCCTTCAAGCGCCTGGTGGCTTTTATCCCATCCATGTATTCTAAAAGCGGCAAGGCATACTTCCTTGTAGTACCCAGCATGTCCCTGAACTGTGCAACCGTAAGTTCGCTATTTTCTCTAAAAAATTCCCTCAGGAGTTCTAAAGCTCTTTCAACCCATTCCCTCCCCAAATAAAGCCCCTCGCCGATCTTAACTATATCTCCTTTAAATACAAGCCAATTCAGCACTTCCTTTACAGCGCCTTCCTCGACGCCGAATAACGCCTGAAGTTCTTCGACACTCGGAGGAGTCCATCCCTTTTCCTTAAACTCGCGAAGCAGCATATCGGCTACCTTTTTTTGTTTTTCATCCATCCTAACAGCAAATCCCTTCAGTCGAACCGTCTTGCCCCTGCTTTCCACTATTCCTTTTTTCGCCCACATATCCAGCAGGGCTTCAAAAACTTTTCCGACAAGGTTAAGGCGGCTCCTAAGCTCTTCTTTTGCCATACCTTCGCTCAACGGAAATTTTTGATGGTAGTTTTCCAGGATTTGCTTGGCTTGTTCCCTCTTTTCCTCGCAAAATTTTATATCAAAAACTTCATCTTCAGCACCCACACACAATACCAACACTTTCCCTTTTTTGGAAAGACTTTTAGCAGCTTCCATCAACCTTTCAAAGCTTTTCCCCGTATACGGCATCAAATCTTTGACCGGAATGTGGGGACTTCCGAAGACCGATACAAACCCCAGGATAAAATCTTCAAGGCCTCCTTCTTTTGCCTTTTTCAAAGTCTCCAAGGCCTTATCCTTCAATGCTCTCTTTAATCTTGGAGGGTTGACGAAGAGGACCCTTCCGCCTCCTATGGTGTAGACGGGAGAATAACTCCTGACCACATAGTAATCTCCATAAACGACCGCAACAGGTTCTTCAAAATCAACGATTGCAAAGGTTTCCATCCCGGGGAGGAGCTCATCACCCTCTACGAGATTTATCCTAGCCATAACCTCACCAGTCCCCGCATGAAATCTGACCCTTTCTCTGTTTTTCAAGGCCTTCGGCGAGTCTTTAAGGAGCTTAAACCAGACGGCTGCCCTGTTTACTGACATCATAGCATTTACTTTCGAAATTACATCGCCTCTTGATATGTCTTCCGGCTTCACGTCGCTTAAATTCACAGCCGTCCTCTGACCGGCATAAGCCGAATCCTTGCTCTCCCCGTGGACTTCTATAGACCTTACTTTTGAAATCAGCCCTTTTGGGAAGATTTCTACCGTTTCCCCCACCCTAATGCGGCCGCATATAGGGCTTCCGGTTACCACGGTACCTATCCCCGGTATTGAAAAAGCCCTGTCTATTGGGAGGCGAAATGGTGAATCTATGTCTTTTTCGCAACTTTCGGCAGTCATATTGTCGATTAATTCGATAAGTTCTTTAATTCCTTCCCCCTTTACTGCTGATACAAAGACCATGGGTGAATTTTCTAAAAATGTTCCTTTCAGTTCCTTTTTAATATCTTCTTTTATCAATTCTAGCCACTCTTCGTCCACCAGGTCTTTTTTGGTCACCACAACTATGCCTTTTTTTATGTTGAGAAGCTGAAGAATATTGAGGTGCTCCCTAGTCTGTGGCATCACGCCTTCGTCGGCCGCAACTACAAGCAGAACCAAATCTATTCCGCCTGCTCCCGCCAGCATATTCTTCACAAATTTCTCGTGACCAGGTACATCTACTATTCCTACCTTCCGACCACTCGGCAGCAAAAGATGGGCAAAGCCAAGGTCAATTGTAATGCCTCTTTCTTTTTCTTCCTTCAACCTGTCTGTATCAATACCCGTCATTGCCTTTATCAGCGTGGTTTTCCCGTGATCTATGTGGCCTGCCGTCCCTACTATCACTCCGCTCATAACACACCCCCCAACATCTCTGGTATAACTCTCAAGTCTTCCTCAGACAGGGTCCTCACATCCAAAAGGAATTTGTCCTTTTTTATCCTGCCAATTACCGGAATCCTGCCCGACCTCAGCCTTTTCGCCAGGTCATCAGGGCTCAATGTTCGAAATGTTACGGCAACGACTTTAGTCGGAAGTTCAACGCCAGGGAGGGAACCTCCCCCAACCGCTGAAGTGTCGTCAAAAATTTCTATGGTCCCCTTATCGCGAACAACTTTTTTAAGGTATTCTGCAAGTTTTTTGGCGTTCTTTTCCATCTCTTCAGGGGACTTTAAAAGCATTTTAAAAACAGGTATCTTATCATAGTCTTCATTTCTGTAAATTTTTAAAACTGCTTCAAGGGCACTCAAAGTGAGCTTGTCTATCCTAAGAGCTCGCGTCAGGGGATGACGCTTTATTTCTTCTATGTATTCCTTTTTCCCTAAGATAATACCCGCCTGAGGACCACCTAGAAGTTTGTCGCCGCTGAAAGTAACTATGTCAGCTCCCGCCTTTATCGAGTTCTGAACAGTGGGCTCATGAGGCAATCCGAATTTTGCAAGGTCTACTAAAACTCCGCTACCCAAATCCTCCATGACTGGTATGCCGTATTTCAGCCCCAAAGATTTCAAATCCTCTATTTTCACTTCGGACCAAAAACCTACGAATTTAAAATTGCTGGTGTGGACTTTCAAGAGCAATGCAGTGTTGTCATTAATAGCCCTCTCGTAATCGGCAATTCGCGTTTTATTGGTCGTTCCTACTTCTACTAAAGTGGCACCGCTTTGGGCCATGACATCGGGTACCCTGAAGCTGCCACCTATTTCCACCAACTGCCCCCTCGATATTACAACTTCCTTCCCGGAAGCGAGGGCAGAAAGCGAAAGAAGCACCGCACCCGCGTTATTGTTTACTACAATTGCATCTTCTGCGCCGGTTATGTCACACAAAACCCCCCGGACATGGTCATATCTCTCCCCCCTTTTCCCCTCTTCCAGATCATACTCAAGGTTCGAATATCCGCGAGCTACATCGACAATATTCTTCAAGGCTTCCTCCGGCAGCGGCGCCCTGCCCAGGTTGGTGTGCAGCACTACACCGGTGGCGTTTATAACCTTTCTCAGGCTGTAAGAACCGTACCTGGAGGCGAGCTTCACTGTCCTTTCCAGAGCTTCTCTTTTGAGGTCCTCTTCATCTGCCTGGATTTCAAGCCCATTTTCAAGGGCTTTTTCGATTAAACGCCTGACTTCCTCTATTCCTTGCCTTACGGCGCTCAAAACCAACTGTCTTCCGTAATGCTGCTCGAGCACTTTTATGGAATCTTCTTCCATAAGCTCGCTTACTTTCGGTAATTTCTTCAAGACCTCTCTTTTATCCAACCAAAGAACCTCCTTAAAGCTAATTTACCTTAACCAAATTCTTTATTTCCTCAAACCGTTTTTCCCCTATCCCCGAGACGTTTTTCAGTTCTTCAACGGATTTGAATGGCCCGTGCTGGTTTCTGTAATCGATAATCCTTTGAGCCAGGGCAGGACCTATACCCGGAAGTTTATCCAGTTCATCAAGCCCCGCCGAGTTGATATTTATTTTGCCGTCCGACGGCGAAATTCCTCCGTTTACGGCGTCACCGGAGGCAGGGAATTCTCCTACTTGCGGAATGTAGATTTTATCCTCATCCTGCAGCTTTTTTGCCAAATTTATTCCAGTAACGTCAGCTTCGGAAATGTACCCTCCTGCAGCTTTAACAGCGTCAATTACCCTGCTTCCTTCTTTAAGCTCATAAACTCCTGGATTTTTTACTGCCCCTGCAATATGCACTACAATTTTGTCTTCCTCGGGAACCTCACCGGAATTATTTTCGCTTTCAAAAACTGGAATTGCCTTACCACCTTCCAACTTAAAGGCCACATCGGGAACTTTAACAAAAAAAGCCCTATAAGCAAAAATTACAGCCATTAAACTTACGCTTGTCAACGCAAAAAGGAGTATTTTTTCCCTTTTCGTAAATTGGAGCATTGTCTCACCTGCCGGTTTCTTTGATGAACTTTTAACTTTATTTTACATTAAATTCCGCGAAAAATAAACGGCCCGAAAGGGCCGTCTTATTTTACCACTATATTCACCAGTTTATGGGGCACGGTTATAATTTTCTCCACCGTTTTGCCTTCGATAATGGACGAAATTTTTTCGTGCTTTAAGGCAGCCTCCTTCATCTCCTCCTCCGCGATTTCGGCAGGCACCAGCATTTTTGCCCGGACCTTTCCGTTGACCTGAATGACCATTTCCACTTCTTCCTCTACCATCGCCAATTCATCGGCCTCAGGCCAGGACATAAGGTGGATGCTCGTTTTATTCCCCATGCGCTCCCAGAGTTCTTCTGTTATATGGGGTGCGAAGGGTGCAAGGAGCAAAAGAAGGCTTTCCACTGCTTCCTCGATTACCTTGCCGGAAACCGCCTTTTCCTTGCACGAGTTAAGTCCGTTTACCATCTCCATAATGGCGCTTATGGCTGTATTGAAGTTGAACCTTTCCTCGATGTCCTCGGTGACTTTCTTTATCGTCCTGTGAACAAGCCTCTTCACTTCTCTGTCCACCTGTTCGTTGCCGGATGGAGCGTCGACCTTCGGCAAGAGCTCTTCCACCAACCTCCAAACCCTTTGGAGGAAACGGTAGCAACCTTCCACGCCTTGGTCGCTCCACTCCAGGTCCTTTTCCGGTGGCGATGCAAAAAGTATAAAAAGCCTCGCCGTATCAGCCCCATATTTTTCTATGATGTCCTCCGGGCTCACGATGTTGCCCAGGGATTTGGACATCTTAGCGCCGTCTTTTAAAACCATGCCCTGGGTCAGCAGATTGGTAAAAGGCTCATCTACATGTACAAGACCCGCATCCCTCATGACTTTGTTGAAGAACCTAGAATACATCAAGTGCAATATCGCGTGCTCCACCCCGCCTATATACTGGTCCACCGGCATCCAGTACTCGAGCTTTTCCCTGTCGAAGGGTTTTTCTTCATTCCTTGGGTCGGTAAACCTGTAATAATACCAGGAAGAGCACATAAAAGTATCCATTGTATCTGTCTCGCGCCTCGCCGGACCTTTACATTTGGGACAGGTGGTGTTCAAAAATTCCTCGCATTCCAACAGCGGAGAAGTACCTTTCGGGTTGAACTCCACATCGTCGGGAAGCAAGACGGGAAGCTCTTCTTCAGGCACCGGCACGATGCCGCATTTTTCGCAGTAAATTATGGGGATCGGAGCCCCCCAGTAGCGTTGCCTTGATATCAACCAGTCCCTCAGTTTGTAATTTACGGTCTTTTTCCCTAATCCTTTTTCTTCCATGAACTCTGCTATTGCCTTTATCGCTTCGTTGCTGTTCATACCGCTGAACGCACCCGAATTTACGAGTATCCCCTCTTCAGTATAGGCTTCCGTCATGTCCCCGGCCGAAAGCTCATTTCCCGGCGGATTTATCACGACTTTTATCGGAAGACCGTATTTTTTCGCAAACTCAAAATCCCTCTGGTCATGGGCTGGCACCCCCATTACAGCTCCCGTTCCGTAGTCCAAAAGAACGTAATTGGCAATCCATATAGGCACCTTTTCGCCGTTAATGGGGTTTATCGCATAAGCCCCGATAAAAATGCCCTCTTTTTCAATTTCTGTAGAGGTCCTGACTATCTCGCTTAATTTTTCCATCTTCTTTTGAAATTCCCTTACCTCTTTTTCGTAAGGCGTTCCATCCACCAGTTCGTCCACCATCGGGTGTTCCGGCGCCATGACGAGATAACTTACACCGAAAATCGTGTCGGGCCTTGTCGTAAAAACCGGTATCCTCCTTCCGGTTTTTTCAGCGGTAAAATAAACTTCCACGCCCTCGCTTCTCCCTATCCAGTTCTCCTGCATTATCTTTACCTTTTCGGGCCAGCCGGGGAGCCTTTTTAGGTCTTCCAGAAGTTCGTCGGCGTACTCGGTTATTTTGAAAAACCACTGCTCCAGATTCTTTTTCCCGACTTCGGCTCCGCAGCGTTCGCAGCGCCCGTTCACCACCTGTTCATTGGCGAGCACCGTAGAGCACGAAGGGCACCAGTTGACGTACGATTTTTTGCGGTAAGCCAGTCCCCTTTCGTAAAGTTTTAAGAAAAACCATTGGGTCCATTTATAATAGCCAGGGTGGCACGTTGCAATTTCCCTGTCCCAATCGTAGCTTATTCCAAGCTGTTTGAGCTGTTTTCTCATGTTGGCTATGTTATCCCACGTCCATTTGGCTGGATGGATGCCGTGTTTTATGGCAGCGTTCTCGGCAGGCAGGCCGAAAGCATCCCACCCCATCGGGTGAAGCACATTATATCCTTTCATCCGTTTGAACCGGGCTACAACATCTCCTATGGAATAATTTCTCACATGGCCCATATGTAGCTTCCCAGAAGGGTACGGAAACATTTCAAGGCAATAGTATTTTGGTTTATTTGGATCCTCCACAGTTTTATATAGCTTTTGCTCTTCCCATCGTTTTTGCCATTTCGCCTCAATTTTTTTAAAATCGTAGCTGCTCACAAAGCAACCTCCTCTCAAGTTCGAGCAATTTTTAAAATTAAAGGCCTCTCGTCAATTTAGGGACGAGAAGCCTTTCTCCCGCGGTACCACCCTAATTGGCTGTTGCCCGCTCTTTGCACTTTAACGCCTACCGGCCAATTCCCAAGGCGAGTTCAAGGCTTCACCCTCCGGATTCACACCATCCACCCGGTCTCTGTAAGGGCTTTAGCCTTTACTACTCCTTGAATGGCAGTTTTCACTTTTACTGTCTATTATATGCAAAATCATAATTGCTGTCAACGTCTATCCTCGCTGCATCGGACCAAAGTCTCTCCAGGTCGTAATAGTCCCTCGAATCCTCGTCGAATACGTGGACAATGACATCAAAAAAGTCTATTAAGACCCAACGGGCCTCATCATAGCCCTCTTTCCCCCTAATTCTGCACCCATTTTCCAGGAGTTTCTCTTCAACTTCATCGCATAGGGCTTTGACGTGAATCGATGATTTGCCGGTGGCAATTACGAAATAATCGGCCAGAATCGAAATGGAACTTATGTCCAGCACCACTACATTTTCAGCCTTTTTTTCAATAAGAACTTTAGCTGCAAGCATTGCCGCTTCTCTGGGGCTTATTATCATTCGTTCCCCCTCCATATCAATTTCTCTGGGCATCCTTACCCACGATTATTGTCGTCAAATTTTCGTCATCCCCAGTGCCTTCCTGCATCCTA
Source organism: Caldanaerovirga acetigignens (assembly GCF_900142995.1). Classification (NCBI taxonomy): domain Bacteria; kingdom Bacillati; phylum Bacillota; class Clostridia; order Thermosediminibacterales; family Thermosediminibacteraceae; genus Caldanaerovirga; species Caldanaerovirga acetigignens. The sequence goes on from NZ_FRCR01000008.1 coordinate 23,722, forward strand.
GCACTCCCGAAAACTTTCGCCAGCTTTTCTGCGTATTCTTTCATATCGCTGGGATATATTATAGTTGTGGTATCGTAATCGAAGCTATCGGCATTAGCGACCCTGACCACCGTGAAACCCATTGCTTCCAATTTCTCCGCCACTTTACTTGCCAGGCCCGCATAGCCGCTGCCGTTTAATACCGCAACCTTTACATTTGCGTTTTCGCCGAAGAACACTTCTTTCACTACTTTTCGCATTTCGGTCTCATAAGGTAAAAAGTAGCTCACGCCGCCTATATACCTTCCCTCTCCAGGAAGGATATACATTTTTACGTTGTCCTGTCCTATCTGCCTTGCGAGATTCGCAAGTTTCATCATATTTGATGGCTCAATATCAGTTCTCACCGTTTCCTGAACTGCCTTTACTATCTGAGGAAGCCTCAAAATGGTAGAAGGTTTAAAAAATGATTTTACAGCAGCTTCGAGAAATTTCTGCTGGGCTTTTATCCTCCCAAGGTCGCCTTCCGGGTACTGCCGAAATCTTACGAATTGCTCGGCCTTTTCCCCGTCGAGCACCTGAAGGCCAGGTTCCAAATCGATATTAAGTCCTCCGGCTTTGTCCACGTACTTCATCCTTTTTTCAATATTTATCTCTACACCACCCATCGCGTCTACTATCTTGCGAAAGCCGCTGTAATTTATAGCCACATAATTGTGTATGGGCACTCCAAGAAAGTCCTTTACTGTTCTAACGGCAAGCTCTGGCCCTCCATAAGCCATCGCAGCATTTATCTTCTGATAACCCACTCCGGGAATCCTTACCCTGGTATCTCTGGGAATCGAAAGCACGTTGATTTTTTTCTCGACAGGGTCAACACTCACCACCATCATCGTATCAGACCTGTAATGGTTGTGCTCTTCGTCGGCGCCAATGGTTCCGGCATCAAGTCCCAAAACTAGGACGTTCAATCTCCCGCCAGAGTACTCATCGCCGGAAGGATTGTCTCCTGTAAACAGACCTTGACCTCCATTCAAGCGGGACAGAGCAAAATAAAAACCGCTCACGAAAGCTAAAGATGCAAAAGCAAAAACGATAATTATATACTTAATTATCCTCCCCATTTTTTCTCTCCCCTTTTGAGTTTCTCCAGGAGAAGGCAATTTCTTGCCTCGACCATACGTGGATGCAGCAGCCTACCGCCCTCTATTACGTACTTTATAGTCGAATCGCACGCCATGATTACAGCATCATCCAAATCTTCAAAAGCCACTTTGCGCAACCTGTCGACTCCTGGAAAATTCCTCCCGGGCTCTATGTAATCTGCAAGAAAAATCACTTTATCAAGGGGGGTCATCTTCGGGTCCCCCGTAGTGTGCACTTTGACAGCCCTGAGTATAGCCGGATCTTCTATGCCGTATTTTATTTTCGCTAAGGCAGCTCCAAGCGGGGCATGTATTAAAGCTTTCTCCGCCATTGAAATTTCATCTAACAGTATACCAAACTGCCGTGCTAAATTCAACTGCTCGTCTTGCGGCATATCTTTTGCGCAGTCGTGTACCATTGCGGCAAGCTGCGCTTTTTCTACATCGACACCGTATCTTTTTGCAAGGGCCACCGCAATTTCCATTACTCCGAGAGTGTGGGCGAAGCGTTTTTGAGTCATGTTCCTTTTCAAATCCTCCATAATCAATTCCTTTGAAATCATCCAAATCACCTGTAAAGACCGTTTTTCAAAATGTATTTTTCCACACCCTCTGGAACCAGATATTTAATGGAACGCCCTTCTTTGACCTTTCTTCTTATATCGGTAGAGGATATAGCTATTGCAGTAACCTCGAGTAGGTAAACGTCTTTCCCGTATAATCTTTTTATCTCTTCAAGCTTATCTTTTAATTTATTAATAGGATAGCCAGGCCTCGTAGCGGCTATAAAAGTACAAATATCCAGCACTTCTTTTATGTTTTTCCATGTAAGTATATCAAGCACCGCATCGGCTCCAGAAATAAAAAATAACGAGGTATCTTTTCCGTATATTTGTACCATTTGATTTAACGTGTCTACCGTATAGGAATACCCTTTTCTATCTATCTCAATCCTGGAAACCTCGAAAAAAGGATTGTTATTCGTAGCTAATGCAGTCATCAAATACCTGTGTTCGGAATCGGTTACTTCATAATCTTTTTTGTGGGGGGGTTTTCCGGTGGGAACAAAAATTACCTTGTCCAATTCAAAATTAATCCTAGCCTCTTCTGCCGTTACCAGGTGTCCAAAATGGATTGGATCAAACGTTCCCCCCATTATCCCAATCCTCTTTCCAATCCCCAAAACGTCTCCCTCCACTTTCGGTCTTTACTCCAACTCTGTATAGTAAAATTCGCTATTGCCTATCCTCACTGTATCTCCCTCTTTTATTCCCTCTTCTTTTAAAAGTTCGTCAATTCTTAGATTCTTAAATGCTCTCTGCAATCTCTTTAAAGCGGTCTCGTTGCCTAGGTCTGTCATGGCCACTAGCCGCTCCACGGTCTTTCCTTCGACAACAAAAATTTCTCCTTCCCGCCTTACTTTTATCTTATCCTCTTCTTTTACGGTGTATTTTTTTACCTCAACTGGTTCAACCTTTTCATCACCTATTTTATCCAAGTACTGTATTATTTTGTAGATCAGCTCTCTTAAGCCTTCGCCCGTCGCTCCCGATACTGGAATTACTTCGTAACCCCGAGGTTCTAGATTAGATTTTATTCTAGCCAGGTTTTCTCTAGCCTGCGGAAGGTCCATTTTGTTAGCCGCAACTATCTGGGGCTTCCGGGCCAGTTTTTCATTGAAGTTTTCCAGTTCTTTGTTTATAACATAAAACCCCTCTATAGGGTCGTTGTCAAGTCCTGCAGCATCTATGACGTGGACAAGGAGCTTGGTCCTTTCCACATGCTTCAGAAATTCATGGCCCAACCCCAGGCCCTGATGTGCTCCCTCAATTAGCCCGGGAATATCGGCAATGACAAAATTGCGACCAGTCGGACCGGTTTCCACCACTCCGAGATTAGGGGAAAGGGTGGTGAAGGGATAATCGGCAATCTTGGGCCTTGCCGCCGTCATCCGGGAAAGCAGGGTGGATTTACCTACATTTGGAAAACCCACAAGACCTACATCAGCCAGCAGTTTTAATTCAAGTAGTATCCAGCGTTCCTCACCGGGTTCACCTTTTTCTGCAAAATCCGGAGCTTGATTTACGGACGAAACAAAACGAGCATTCCCGCGCCCTCCTCTGCCTCCACGGGCTACAACAAAGCTCTGGCCGTGTTCTACAAGATCTGCAAGCACCTCACCGGTAGCTGCATCCTTTACAACCGTGCCCGGGGGGACTCTGATGATAAGATCTTCGCCGCTTTTGCCTGCTTTGTTTGAACCCTGCCCGTTTTGTCCGCGCTCTGCCTTATAATGTACTTTATATCTGAAATCCTGCAGGGTAGAAAGATTTCTGTCAACAAGGAGCACCACGTCTCCACCCTTTCCGCCGTCCCCTCCGCTCGGTCCGCCCCGGGGCACGTATTTTTCCCTCCTAAAAGCAACAGCTCCATTTCCGCCATCTCCAGCTTTGACGTATATTTTTGCCTTATCCACAAACATATCCATCACCTTTTAATTATCAACATAAAAAGAAAAGCTATACAATGTCAGGTTTAGAATCGCATATGACCAGCGCTTCGGGAAACACATTCTGTAGATTACTATTTTTTTGCAAATCCTTCCCTTCCTTCAATACCTTCCAAATCTTCTTTTTCAGATACTTGACATCTTGTAAGTTGACTTTTTTGAGGTCGAAGTCTACTGGCTCCTTTATATATATATCATATCCTTTTTTCTTCAAAAGGATTATGAGGTCTAGGACTTCGCCTATTAGCCGCGGGTTTTCCAAGCTGCAAACTGCAGAAAAAATTTCATTTTTCCTTTTTATTTTTTCTATATAATCCAAAACTTTATCGACCTTGCCCAATTGAAGCATGGCGTATATAACCTGTAGGTGGTTGTTAAAATCGTGCCGCTGAAGCCTCGAGAAGAAAAAAAGCCTTTCCCAACATTTTCTGGGCACAAATCTATCGTAAAATCTTGCCGCAAGTACTGCTACGAAAAAAATCAATATACACCAAAATAAGGTAAAAGCACCATATCCTTTTGTCTTTAAAAGTTTCGAAACCACAAGGCTTACATAGTGCTGGCTTTCAGTCGTAAAGCGCACCAAAAACTCCGCCATTTGGTCCACCAAACCTTTTTTAATTTTAACATCGTTTATATTCTTCATTATTTTTAATTTTCCTTCTTTGCCATCAAAAAAGCTCCTCGATTATCCGAGGAGCTGCACTTCGGGGTAAACGTTTACCACTTTTTTATCTTTGCCTTTTTGCTCGAATTTCACGTAACCGTCGGTTTTCGCAAAGAGGGTATAGTCAACCCCCATCCCCACGTTCTTCCCCGGATAGATCCTCGTGCCCCTCTGGCGCACCAGGATGCTTCCGGCCTTCACAAACTGCCCGTCGAATCTTTTCACTCCAAGACGCTTGGATTCGCTGTCCCTTCCGTTCCTCGTGCTTCCTACTCCTTTTTTATGAGCGAAAAGCTGAAGGTTCATCTCAAAACACCCCCTTTTCTTCTTGTTTCTAATTTTACGTATGCTGGATAACTCCGCGCTATATCTTTCAAGCCTAGTACCGTTGTTTCCAATATAACGGAAGCCCTAGATAATTTTTCTTCCTGTTCGTTTTCGGGAAGAACAAGATGAAAATACCCTTCCTTTTTTATCGGAAAAATCCTAATTTTTGCCACGTTTTCAAGCCCCAGCACCGCTGTCTCGACCAGGGCTGAAACCGCAGCGCAGACTATATCTCTTCCGTACTCGGCATACCCAGCATGTCCTTTGAGCGAAAGCTCCCGCACTCTTTCGTTCTCATCAAGAGTAACGGTTATCTTTATCATGAGACTTCGATTTTTTCAATTTTAATCTCGGTATAGGGCTGGCGGTGTCCCTTCTTCCTCCGGTAATTCTTCTTTGGCTTGTACTTAAAGACGATTATTTTCTTGCCCTTGCCATGTTTCAGTACCGTCGCCTTTACTTTTGCATTTTCCAGTACCGGCTGTCCCACCATAAATTTCTCTCCGTCGGAGACGGCCAGTACCTGATCGAGCTCGATCATCTCGCCTTCTTGCGCGCTCAATTTTTCTACCCTGATTACATCGCCCTCCGAAACCCTATACTGCTTTCCGCCGGTCTCAATTATCGCGTACATTCTCTCATCCTCCTTCCTCTCGCCAGGACAAGGTAATACTTTTAAACCCGCCCTGTGCGGTGGCCGGCGAAACCACGTAGTTAATTTTAGCACACAAAAACGCCTTCTGTCAACTTCGACAGGACTTTCTCTCCCTTCCAGTCAGAAAAATTCATCGTCAAAATGCTTTTTGAAATCGCCTCTACTATTTTTTTCATCAAAGAGAATTTTACTTATTATTTAGATTCCATTGTAAACACAATATTTCCTCAGTTTTTTCCTCGTTCAGGTCGAATTTGTTTATTAAAACCTTAGTCGTAACTATAACGTTTTTCACAAGGCTTATTACTCTCTCGTAGGTAGCGGATCCCGGATGCGGTCCGCAACGGCCAAAACCACATGCGCAGGAAAGCAAAGAAGCGACAGAACAATTTATCTCTGGGCGTAGCAAGTTGCATAGTGCGTTCTTTTTGCCGGGAACATTTTTTATTTGCTGATAGCAGCACATTAAGAAGAAGACGACGAAGGCAGATAGGGTATCAACCTTGCAGCAAGGTTTTGTAAAGGCATGGATTGAAGCCAGATTCTGCCGGGCCCTCTTAGAGTAGATAAAAATAGGCCTTCACCGCCAAACAGTATGTTTGTAAATCCTCTTATCATCTCTATGTCAAAATCAACGGTGGGTTCAAACATGGCTATATGGCCGGTGTCAACCTTCATAATTTCTCCCGGTGCCAGGTCGTATTCCACCACTTCTCCGTCCATTTCAATAAAACACATTCCCGGGCCCGTCACTTTTTCCAGAATAAAGCCTTCTCCGCCGAAAAGGCCCGCCCCCAGTTTCTTCCTAAAGAAAATCTCCAGTTTTACGGTCCTTTCCGCACATAAAAAAGCCTTCTTTTGGCATATAATGGACTGTCCTGCGGAAAGTTGCAGCGGGATTATCTTCCCCGGAAAGGATGATGCAAAAGCAATAATACCATGCTGCTTTTTGCAGGTGTAAGTCGTCATAAAAATCGTTTCTCCCGCCAGCTTCCTAGCGATACCTCCAAAAAGTCCCCCCTCCATATTGGTCTTCATTTCGAATCCGTCGCTCATCCAGGCCATACCGCCGGATTCCGTAAAGACACTCTCCCCTTTTTCCAAAGTCAGGATAACCACGGGTAATGTATTTCCCCGGATTTCATATTTCATAAAACTTCCTCCCCCGTTTGTTTTCTTTTCCCCGCCCCCCGGGTGGTACCAATAATCCTTCACTTTAACTCCCATTTTATCATATATATTTGATAATGTCTCCTGTAAAGTAATTCAGTTGTTGGGGAAGCGCCACACCAGGGGTTTTGATCGGACTTTCTCAAGGTCTATCACTTTTTCTTTTTGGGACTGCTCTACCTGTTTTCCCGGGGCAGGCAATTCAATTCCACCGCTTGCGACAACCGATATGGTTTTTTTTGAAGACTGTTGTGTCGGTGTCCTTGGAGTTTCTGGGGTTTTGTTCAAATCACCAGGTGTTCCCCTTTCCCTGGCGTTAAACTTACCTGGCACGGATTTTGCTTCTGCATCTCTGGACAGGAAAACCGCAAGGCTCAGTGCGTTCGCTATAAGTAACAGATATACGAGCGAATATTCATCCTGCCGGTATATATTTTCGATGAGTTCACGGATTAAAGACACAAAAGATCCCTCCAAAAAGTTAATCTTAAAAATTATAATATTCACTCCCTTCCCACTTATGTGTTGCAAGAAAAAATTAATAAGCGGGGTATTCCCCCGCCTAATCTGCAAGTAAAAGCAATATTAGTACTAAAAATACTACGAAGACATCCCTCCTGGTTTCCACGGAAAGAAGCAACGAAGACCCCCCTTTGCCCCACTATTGCTAGTAATAGGCTATTCATTCCTAACTTAATTTGTTCCTAGCTTTACATGGTCATGGTACCTCTGTCGGTTTCCACAACTTTCAATATTCTTTCTTCACGTCCGTTCTGAGCGTTGATGTAAACGAGATAGCGCTCATCTTCCAATCTCCCGTCGACCTCGTAGCAAAAGATTTCCTTCAAAGCCTCATCGGGTATTATCACTTTACGTATTCTATTTACTGTAAGTCTCTTTTCAAAATTACCCCTTACCTCCTCTTCACTAATTTTAAATTCTGGGATTTTTCTTTCCGTGTGATTTGTGAGATACCCGAGGGCATCAAAGCCCACTACGTCGCCGTTATCCATGGCTACCTTTACCTTCACAAAATCCGGGTATACTAGAACATCATCCTGTTTATAAGCAAAGGTCACAGTAATTGTATTGTTCTCCCGCAGTGACCCTGTGGGTTCCATATTGCCGTAACCTCTGGCCGCGATAAATTTTTTCGCCTTTTCGACGGCGGTTTTTATGTCTATTTTCTGCTGCTCGACGTTTCTCGAATTTAAAAACCATAACACATGCCCGCCTTGCCGGCTTACATCCATTGCGATATCAATATCGTTCGTTCCGGCTCTCCTGAAGCTGAGGGTGTAGGCATCTATGGTCCCCTTTGTTCGTGCGGTCACCGAAACATCGTACCGCACGTTCCGCGGGTTATCTATGAATTTCCGTCCTATTTCAACGGCTTCCTGTTCGGTTATGAGCGAACCTGTTATAGCCTTCGGTTTTATCTCTTCAACGTGGTCGGAAAACGGGCCGTCATAGGTGATGGTCGGGGCTTCTTCCTTGAGCCGCTGGTCTATTGCCACGAATTTATCGGCCATCACCTGCCCGACCCTCCTGCTCATACCCATGGCAAAAGAACCTTTCTCCCAGTTTACCCGTCCTTTTGCCACATCATCTGAAAGCTCCCGTAGGTACCGGTTCAAGTTCTGAGTATTTTTTTTGAACTGCCGGAGAATATTCCACTCCCTTTGAGTAACCGTCTGAGTCTGCGCGATTTTTTCGGCAATGGTATGGGAAAAGTCCCCCATCTGGGCGAAGTATTTCTGCATGTTAGTCATATCTCTGTTTCCCAAAGGCAGGGAAGAAAGATTGGAACGGGCCTTTTCCGCTTCGTGCCAGACGCTGGTTAAAAGCATAATCCTCTGGCCTTCTGACGATGTGACAAGCCCTTTGGATAATAATATGTTAATGTTATTGACGTTTTCAAGAAGGTTGTAAAAAGCCTTTTGATAACCCGCCTCCAGAAGGTTTTCCGCAGAATACGCCTTGCTTTTCATGCTCCAAAGGCTAAAAACCGCCAAAGCTACGAGCAGCACTAATAATGTCCACAAAACATAATTTCTTTTCAATTCATCATCTCCCTTCATCTTGCAAATACGTGTCTTCCTATCTGGGTGATTATCCGGCGGGTCCATATCCAGGGGCTAACTCTTTTGTATGGGTTCCAGAAAAAGAGGCTTCCGTAAGTAGGGTCCCAGCCATTTAAGGCATCGCGAGCAGCATTGTAATTTTCCCTACTTGGATTCCTAGCCCATATTTGTCCGTTGCTCACTGACTCAAAAGCCCTCGGCTGATAAATTACTTCGGGAATTGAATCTGGAAATTTAGAGCTCTTCACCCTGTTTAAGACAACGGCTGCAACGGCAACCTGACCTATATACGGTTCTCCAGCCGCTTCCCCTGATACTACGCGGGCTAATAATTCTATGTCACTTGCCCTTGCTGCAACTAAATAGCCGGCAGTTGCTTCTTTGACTGAGCGCTCTCTACTTTCTGAAAAGATTCCGGCTCCGAGGATTAACATTAACGCAAGAGCGGTAATAAGCCTTACCTTTTTTACAAATCCTTCCACTTTGTCACCTCCTCAAACTTGTCATTTTTAGTTTTGGTGATCCCCGCATCCTTTATTCCCTCACTTCCTCAACAAAAAAAACATATAATATTTTAGAAAAATTTATGAAAAGTAGGTGCGAAACGATGGATGAAAATAAAAAGGGCAATGAGCACAGCCACGATGAGAAAAAGCTCGAAAAAAACTGGAAAAAAACCTCATATAACCCTTATTTGCTTTTTTTAATACTGATTCTACTCGTTAAGTCTTTTGAAGTACCGGTTTCATCAAAAAATATCAAAAGGGGTGCATTAAACAAATGAGGCTTCTTTCGGTATCTGATGACGATTTGAAGCTCTTGGGCGCCCTAAAACCTTTTCTAAGCCCAAAAGGCCAGGAAGTTATAGAAATTTTTTCCACGGTCCTCAACGTCTTCAGGCCATCAAACCCCGAAGAAAAAATAAACCTTGAAGCCTTAAACGCATTGCTTTCTATCGTATCTACACCTTCGGAAGAAAAGGAAGATAAAAAAGAGGAAACCGTCGAAATTAAACCGGCGGAGGACTCTACGAAGACAAAACAACTGGAAAATCTTCTAAATGCGTTGGCCGAAAAAGAAAAGAATGAATAAAAAATCGATTTTTGTTCAGGGCTGCAAAGGCCCTTTTTATTCTTTTTTATTTACCGAAATCATATATTAAGTTAACAGGGGGGTGAAACAATGTCCGAAGAAACCACCAGGTCCGATTTCAGCCTGTTGGAAATTGTGGCGGAAGTAATTCAGGGAAAGCGCGGCGGTAACATCAATGAGGTGGTAAGCCTCCTAGCCTTGAGCAACATCCTGGGTATATTGACCTTCCTAAATTCTCAGGATCTCAAAATCGGCATAAAAAATTCAGTTCTTTCCAAACCTGCTCCTTCAGACGTAAAAGACCTGGCATCGACTTTACTTACAATGTTAGGGACCAGTTCCGACAAAAAGATAAATCCTGCCGCGCTCTTAAATCTCGTGAAAACCCTTTCTGCCAGCGAGGCCCAACCTGCGGAAAGTAAGGAAATCAAAGGCTCAGAGGAAAAGGAAAAAAATACTTAAAGCCGTGCGCGAGCACGGCTCTATATCAAATTGCTATTTTAAAATTCCTATTTTGCCCTTGCCGTCACAGTAAGGGCATACCCTTTCTAAAACTTCATCGAGACTCTGTCTCACCTTTTTCCTAGTCATTTCCACAAGGCCTAGAGTAGTTATCCCAAAAATATGGGTCCTTGTCCTGTCTTTTTTGAGTTCCATTTCAAGGGCATCGATGACCATTTTTCTATGTTCCTGTGAATTCATATCTATAAAATCTATAATTATAATCCCCCCTATATCCCGCAATCTTATCTGCCTTGCTATTTCCTTCGCAGCTTCTAAGTTGGTCTTCAAAACGGTATCCTCCAGGTCCTTATCGCCTGTGAATTTCCCAGTATTAACGTCTATTGCCGTCAGGGCTTCGGTCCTGTCTATAACGATGTAACCACCTGATTTAAGCCACACCTTGCGCCGCAGGGCTTTTTCGATTTCCGATGTGATGTCGAAATATTGGAAAATACTTTCTTCACCGTTATACAGGCTCACCCTCTCTTGCAAACCCGGAGCAATTACCGATACTATCTCCACAACTCTTTCAAAAGCTTCTTTTGTATTAATGTAAAAACATGTCACTTCGGGCGTGAATACATCCCTAACTATCCTCTCTATTAGGTCCATGTCCTTGTAAATCAGCTTAGGAGCCCATGAAGTTTGCCCTTTCTTTTTAATCTCTTCCCATAAATTTTTCAAATAATCCATCTCAGCCTTTATTTCGTCTTCTCCCCTGTTCTCAGCAGCCGTTCTCACGATAACACCCATTCGACAGGGGCGCAATTCCTCGGCCAAAGCCTTCAAACGGGCCCTTTCCTCTTCTTTTTCTATTCGCCTTGATATCCCTACATAATCGAGCCTGGGCATAAGGACCAGGTACCGACCGGCCAGAGTTATATTTGTTGAAACCCTGGCCCCTTTCGAACCAATGGGCTCTTTTACTACCTGCACTAGTATTTCCTGCCCCGGCTTTAACATATCCTGGATAGAAGGTTTTTCTACATTCCATTCCGATCGTTCATTGAGATTTCCCAGCGATTCCAGATTAACATCGCCCACATATAAAAAGGCATTTTTTTCCAGACCTATGTCCACAAAGGCAGCCTGCATACCCGGAAGGACGTTTGCCACTTTCCCCTTGTATACATTTCCGGCTATGCTACCGCTTATTTTTCTTTCAACAAAAAACTCCACTAGTTTTCCATCCTCTAAAATCCCCACCATCACCTCATCTTTTCCCACATCAGCAACTATCTCTTTTTTCATGGACATTCATCTCCCTTGCGGAACCTAAAGAGGAAGAATTTTCCTACCTTTGTCGAAAACAAACAGCTCATCCTTATTAACGCCCCGTACATTAAGAGAAGGGACGTACTCCCTTAACGCATCAATCACCATAAACGGAGTTACACTTGCATCTTGCCCGGCGGCAAGTTCCATCTTGAGCGTGAACCTGTCGTTTTCAGCGGTGTTTATTTTTATCCCGTAAATTCCGGAGGCGATATTCACCTCTTTCTCTTTTCCTTTAGATTTTTTGACCATTTTTATTTCGGATGAAGAAAGGATTTTTCCGATTGCCTCTTCCAGAGCTTCTCTCGAAGCACATCCCAGGTCTACAACGACCGTATAAAGCGCCCTGTTAACCGATGAAAGGGGCAGTTTGCCTTCGGCATCTCCTACTTTTAACAGGGCAATGCCGGGTGGCAGTGTTGAGTTCAAGCTGTCATAAATTTCTTCCAAAGCAAGTTCTTTCGTGAGTTCCACGTCTACGTATTCCGCATCGCTGGTAATCCCGACCGGTATGGCCGGGGTAAAACTCATTTTAGGCCGGGGGTTAAAGCCCTCCGTAAATTTTAGGGGGAGCCTGGCCCTTCTCATGGCCCGCTCCAAGGCCCTCATCATATCGAGCTGGGATATAAATTTTACCTCTCGGCCTTTTCTAATCCTCATTCTTAACTTCACATCGAATCCCGCCTTTTATTTTGATTATCCCGCACCCGTGGCACCTGTCGAACCGACAGTCGGGGGTCGGCTGTGCCATCTTCGCCTTCTTCAACTCCCTCAAAAGGAAGTGTCTATCTATTCCCGGATCTATGACCTCCCAGGGGAAAAATTCTCCTTCAGGGCGCGGCCTATTGGCGTAAAATCCGGGGTCTAACCCCGCTTCGCTGAAAGCCTCCATCCACTTTGAAAAAGCAAACATATCGCTCCAGCCGTCAAACCTGCACCCCTTTTCGCGGGCTTTCTTGAGCACTAAATTCAGTCGCCGGTCTCCTCTTGAAAACACCGCCTCTAGGAAGCTTAATCGGCCGTCGTGCCAGTTGTAAATTATATGGGGGTTCTTGAGCTTTTTCTTTAAAAATTTCTGGCGTTCGTTTATCTCTTCTAGAGGAATCTGCGCTTCCCACTGAAATGGGGTAAAGGGCTTAGGCACAAAAGTAGAGGTGCTCACGGTAACCCTGAGTCCTTTGCACTTCCCTTTTACCTCGCGGTAAACATCCACCACTTTATGAGCAAGGTCTACAATCCCTTCTAAATCCTCGTAAGTTTCCGTCGGAAGTCCTATCATGAAATAAAGTTTAACCGAGTTCCAGCCGGCCTCAAAAGCTCTCCTTACCGACTTTATCAAGTCCTCCTCTGTAACACCTTTATTTATGACATCTCTAAGTCTCTGAGTACCGGCTTCGGGAGCAAAGGTAAGCCCGCTTTTTTTAATCTCCATAATTCTCCGGGCCAGTTCCAATGTAAAAGAATCGATGCGAAGCGAAGGCAGCGAAAGGCCGACTCTGCGGTCTTTGAACTCGGTTGTTAATATTTCTACAAGCCTTTTCAAATCCGAGTAATCGCTGGTACTGAGCGAAGCTAACGAAATTTCTTCATAACCAGTGGCATCTATCATTTCCCGGGCAATGTCCGCCAATTTTTCCGCCGATTTTTCCCTGACGGGCCTGTATATCATCCCCGCCTGGCAAAAGCGGCAGCCTCTTGTACATCCTCGAAAAATTTCAAGTACCGCTCTGTCGTGAACTATTTCAGTATAAGGGACTATCAGTTTGGTGGGATAATATACGCTATCGAGGTCCTCAATAAAGCGTTTTTTCACCCTTTCTGGAACACCCTCTTTTCTGGGTAAGATCTCCCTCACTGTCCCGTCTTCGCTGTACGTCACCCGGTAAAGGGACGGAACGTAAATTCCCGGAATTTGTGCCGCCCTTTCCAGAAACTCTTTCCTTTCGGATGAACTTTCCTTCCAATTTATATATAGGTCCACCAATTCCAAAATTGACTCTTCTGCTTCTCCTATTACAAAAAGGTCGATAATTTCAGCAAGGGGCTCCGGATTGTAAGCGCATGGACCTCCGGCAATAACTATAGGGTTGTTTTCCTCGCGCTCTGATGAAAAAATAGGGACTCCCGAAAGCTCCAACATATTCAATACGTTGCTGTAACTCATCTCGTACTGCAACGAAAAACCGATCATGTCAAATTCAGAAAGGGGGGTTTTGCTTTCGAGGCTAAATAGAGGAATTTTTTTTTGTTTTAGTATATCCTCCATGTCAATCCACGGTGCAAATACCCTCTCTGCATAGACATCCTCTCGTTCATTCAGTAGGTGGTACAAAATCCTGAGTCCCAGATGGGACATGCCTACCTCGTATACGTCTGGAAATGCCAATGCGATATGGACCTTGATATCGTTTTTATCCTTTTTGGTGCTGTTTAACTCATTGCCTACGTACCTCATTGGTTTTGAAACTTTTGGCAGAATTTCATCGAGAATATTTTCAATCTCCAAAGTCTTATTCCTCCTCGTAGCTTTGTGCCTTTTATATTATAACAGGTCTTCCAACTTTATATCCAATCCTTTTTCTATAATAGTGTCAAATATTTCCGTTTCGGTCAAGCACTTTTTTAACCTATTGTTATTGTCTATAATGTAGACAAGGTAAAAATTCTGGGGGTTTAGGCGAAATATAACCTGTTTTACTGGCACTTTGACAAAGGCTACGATAGACTGAACAGGTAATACCCCTTTTTCAATTAGGTTTTCTTTTTTATGCGCCATATAACTCATAAACATAAGGGGAGCATGTCTTTCCTCATCGCTGGCTGCCCAGAAAAGAAAAATTCCCGTCACTACAAGCGCCGGACTCAAATTAGAGTTTGCAGCCATAACTAAAAATAAAGCCAATAAAAAAAATGCCAAAACCTTCCCCACCCTGGCCGCTATTCGCACCGCTTTTATAAAACTCACGGTTTGGCTTAGCCATAACATAAATATCTTTCCTCCATCTAAAGGTAAGGCCGGCAACATATTGAAAAGTCCTAAAATAAGCTGGTATCTTATAAAAAAATACATAATGCCATAAGGGATAAGTCCATTATAAGCTAAGGACATGAAAACAGCGGCCAGCAGCAAGTTTCCAGCAGGCCCTGCGAGCAAAACGAGTACCTCGCATTCACGGGAATATTGGTAAAACATTTTAATATATATCCTGCCGCCAAAAGGCAATAGTTCCAGTTCGTCCACTTTTATATCAAGCATCTGCGCTGCCAAAACGTGCGAAATCTCGTGAACCAGTATTGCCAACAAAGCAGCTATTATCTCTTTGTATGCCCCTCCAAAAAGGCCAGCAACAACAATCGCGATAAACAAAAAATGAAGTCTTACCTTCACTTTGCCGATTAAAAAAAACATTGTGTATCCCCCTAAGGCTTTTCGGAAATTTCCAGCCACTTTTCCGGGTCCTGCGCCTGTCCTTTTTCCCAGATTTCAAAGTGAAGGTGAGGATTTTCGGCAAGTCCAGTTTTACCGACAGTTCCTATTACTTCCCCCTGGGTCACTCTGTCTCCAGTCTTTACGTAGACATCTTTAAGATGGGCATATACCGTCACCACGTCCCCTTCGTGCCTTATTTTTATAAGCTGGCCTAGCTCCGGGTCTTGAGCCGCCTGTATCACCATTCCGCTTGACGCAGCTTTGACAGGTGTTCCCTCGAGCTGCTCTATGTCAATTCCATTGTGCATTCGTTCTACTTCCAGGAGGGGATGAAATCTTTGCCCAAAACCCGAAGTAACCTTCCCATTCAGAGGGGCAATAAATACTCTCGAAGGCAAAGAAGAAGTCTCCTCCCCAAAAATACTTTTCAAGGCGGGTATATCCCTTATAAATTTCTGGTATTTTATCTTTTCTAAAATTTCTGCTAAGTTCATTTCATAAGTTATAGCACTACGGACCCTTGTAATTATTGCGGAGGCCGGTGGCAAATTAATTTTTTTTAAAAAAAGCATAACGCATAATATAGCAAAGGCAACTATAACCTTTTGGAGGTTCAAAAAACGATTTATACTCATTTCTTCTGAATTCTCATAATATTGGGCATACGGATCACGTTCTCTGTGCCACCACATGGTTCCCCCTCCAGCTTAAATCTCGATATATATATCTATGGCGAGCTAAGCCCTTTTATTACAACAAAGACAAAAGGCCAAGGAAAAATTTCCCCGGCCTTTAAAAAAGGATCTTCTGTCTTCGCATCCCTATTCCCAGTACAAGGCCCACAGCCATCATGTTCATCAAAAACGAACTCCCGCCATAACTCATGAACGGAAGGGGTATCCCTGTGACGGGCATAAGCCCCATCGTCATGCCTACGTTTACCAATATCTGAAATATCCACATTGTTGCTACACCAGCGGCCATATAAGTTCCAAGTTTGTCGCGGGATTTGAAAGCTATTCTTATTGTGAGATATACCAAGGCGAAAAATAAAGATAAAAGAAACATCCCGCCTACAAATCCCAGTTCTTCTGACAACACGGCAAAAATAAAGTCAGTCTGCTGCTCAGGTATAAAATCAAGCTGGTTCTGAGTCCCTTTGAAAAGACCTTTTCCCAAAAACCTCCCGGAACCAATAGCTATTTTTGACTGAATCACGTGGTATCCAAAACCCAAAGGATCCAGATTTGGATTTATAAAAATCAAAAGCCTCATCCTCTGGTAATCGTGCAGAAAATGCCACAATACCGGAAATGCAGCCAATCCCGCCGCTACAGTTCCCAAAATGAGCTTTGCACTGACCCCTGCAACAAATATCATGCCGAACATTATTGCTATCAATACTAGAGATGTCCCCAGGTCTGGCTGTTTTACTATGAGCAACATCGGTATCCCTACGTGAATGAATATTTGAAGTAAATCCTTCAAACCGACGACTTTCTTTTTATCCAAAAAATTCGCCAAAGTAATTATAACCGCAAGCTTGCTAAATTCAGAAGGTTGAAAGCCAAAAGGACCTATGTCTATCCACCGCTGAGCGCCCATCGTCGTTCTTCCCAGAAGCAGTACTATAACGAGCAATAATAAATTTACCACATATATAGCATTTGAAAGCATTGCGACAGTATGGTAATCCACCACTATGAAAAACGCCATCGCCACAAGTCCCAGGAGAAACCATAAAAATTGCATTTTGGTATAATGGAAGCTTCCCCCGGGGGCAGTTACATGGGTGGCGCTGCTGATGGTCAATATGCTGAGTGCTGCCAGCATCGTTATTACTACTATAATCCTGTAGTCCAGATTTTTTAAAAGCCTCGGATCCATAGCGAGCCTCCCAAAGAAAATCCATTATCCATTATACCATATCTTAAACCACCCCTGAAAGCAATCTGCCATCCGGTTAGCCGTGTATATTTTTCCATGAGAGCTCTACCGAATCCCCGCTTTCTAGAGCAGTAGTCAAAGTTGCCGGCATGCCGTTTACCTTTATGTCCAGGTATCCCCTGAATCCGCCTAAATCAAAGTCTATTATATTGAAAATATCGTTCACGATGAGGTCGGGTTTTTTTATTTCCACCGACGAATCGGGGGGTATCTCATCATCGTAACTGGCACTCTCGCCATTGATGAACGCATGCGGTTCCACTGAAATTTTTCTGCCATTGACGAATATAAAGACCTTGTCCTCATCTTTTATAAAATCCCTAATCCAAGCTCTGCCTGGTGCCCCAGGCTTTGCTTCTTCGATTTGTATTCTCGCACCGTCTTTTACACGATCATCGAGGCTCGCTGTACGCCCATCCACTGTAATCACCGCAGGTACCCCAAGTTTTCCTGGCACTACTTTCAATTTTCCGTTGAGTTCAAAAGTCAGAGCAGGACCGGGCAGCCCTAAAATTCTCGAAGAAGGATATCCTGCCTGCACTAAAACTTGAAAAACGGTGGGTTCGTCTTTACCCAGCACATGCACCATTTCGCCGTTTACCCAAACCTTGATAAAGGAAAGGGTTGTACCTTCTATCGCATTGACACCTATACCCACAGGCGTTATGGCAAAGGGCCCAGATAAGCCTACCTTGCCACCTTTGATAAAGTTTGTGGACTCTAAGTTTTTGACCCCTACTCTTTCCTTTGGAATCTCCAGATTTGCCGCAATAGCTTCAGGAAGCCCAGGCAGCAAACTCCCTCCTCCTATGCATATTACCGCCGCCGGGGGTTTTCCGTTGAGCTCTAAAATCTTCCCCGCTATTTGGGCTGAGAGGTCCCAAACCGCCTCTTTTATCGCTTCCATTACTTGCCTCGTTTCCACGCGCCTTTCAATCCCCAATACATCCGTGAATTCTACGAAGGTACTGTCCAGAAGCTTCCTTTTTACTCTTTCCCCTTCCTGAAAGTCCAAAAGAAATGCTTCGCATATTTTTTCCGTTATCTCATCTCCAGCCGTAGGAACCATCCCGTAGGCAATGATGCTCCCGTCCTTCGAAATGGCTATGTCCGAGGTACCCGCACCTATATCAACCAGGGCGATATTGAGCTTCCTCATGCTGGGAGGGACCGCGATGCTACTTGCAGCAATGGGTTCCAAAGTAATGTTTTCCAATTCTAAGTCACATCTTTTTAAAACAGAAATTAGGCCTTCAACCACCGAACGCGGGAGAAAAGTCGCAACAATATCTATAGTGGCACTCCTCCCTTTCTGGCCCAGCAGATTTTCTATCGGATTCCCTTCCAGGTACCATCTGACCACGCTATACCCAACGCAATGATAGTCAATAAATCCTTCTTTTGCGCTTTTCCCTGAAATTGATTCAATGGCCTTTTCCAAAGCCTCAACCGTAAGATTTCGTATATCATCTCTTTCTATTTCTCTATAAGGTAAGAGCCGTTTTTCAACCCTGGTCTCGATCGTAACTAAACTCCTACCGGCGGCAGCCACCGCAGCTTTTTTCAATTCATAACCCAATCTGCCTTCTAGATTTTCTTTCAAGCGCCTGACACCATCGGCTACAAGTTCCACATCATGCACTTGTCCATCGTACATCGCCCTCGTTTCATGCTCTAAAATTTCCCAGTCCTTTATTAAAAATTCTCTCCCACTTTTGCACAAAACGACCCCAACTATTGTCCTCGTTCCGATATCAAGTGCAAAAACTTCTCCGCTCATTTGCTAAAAATATTCCTCCTTTTTTAAGCGCGGACAACATGTTTTATCCTCTTTATGGGTATGTTAGCAACCAAAGCGGGCACGGTCGCATCCTCATCCTTTTTCATTCTCGTAAGCTTAATCTCCAGCCCTTCCTCTTCTATATCGACATAGTCTGAAATAATGTTGATGATCCGGCTCTTTATCATTTCTAGGAATTGCGGTGAAACGTTGGCCCTATCGTGCACCAGGATAAGTCTTAATCTTTCTTTTGCTATATCTTTGCTTGACACATCATCTCTACCAAAAAGTCTAAGAAAATCCATCCTAATGCCCCCTTTATCTTCTTACCCTAAGGCCAAAAAGCATTTTAATTTTTTCCATCAAAGTGGGTTCTACATCTAACGACATCAGAGGTACATTTTCCCCCTCTAACCTGCGGGTTACATTCCTATAGGCTTGCCCTGCTTTCGAACTTTCGTCAGCGACTGCTGGCTCACCCCTGTTAGTAGAAATTACTATTCGCTCGTCTTCGGGAATTACTCCTAAAAGGTCGATAGCAAGTATATCTATTATGTCTTCAATATCCATCATATCGCCGCGTTTTACCATATCCGGCCTAATGCGGTTAATTATAAGCTGAGGCTCTTCAAAACCTGCGGCTTCAAGAAGTCCTATTACTCTGTCGGCATCGCGAACTGCAGAGACTTCCGGCGTCGTAACAATAATAGCTTTCTCCGCCCCGGCTATTGCATTTTTAAAACCTTGCTCGATACCTGCTGGACAATCCACCAAAACGTAATCGAATTCTTCCTTAAGTTGGTCGCACAAATTTTTCATCTGTTCAGGCGATACTGCAGTCTTGTCCTTCGTCTGAGCTGCAGGCAAAAGGTAAAGGTTTTCGAAGCGCTTGTCCCTTATAAGAGCCTGTTTCAGCCTGCACACGCCTTGCACCACATCAACGAGATCGTATACGATGCGATTTTCCAACCCCATAACCACATCCAGATTCCTAAGTCCAATGTCAGCGTCGATCATCACTACCTTCCTGTGCTTTAAAAGAGCAAGACCAGTCCCAATGTTGGCAGTCGTGGTGGTTTTTCCCACGCCTCCTTTCCCGGAAGTAATTACAATTACCTGACCCATCTCTTCCCCTCCTAATTTATAAACCTCTTTAATGAAAATAATAGGGTTCAATTACTATGACACCGTCTTTCAAATAGGCCACTTCTGGCACCTGCGGAACTGTACTTTTCCCCTCCGGTGGTCTTGAAATAACTCCGGCTATCCTGAGCTGAATAGGCTGCAACCTGTACGCCGCAACTATCGAGTTTTCATCCCCCTCCGCTCCCGCATGCGCCATGCCTCGCAGCGTGCCGAAAACCAAGATATCCCCTTTCGCTATCACTTCGCTTCCTGGATTTACATCGCCTAATATAACCACATTGCCGCCATACGAAATTCTCTGTCCCGAGCGCAAGGTTTTTTTCAAAATTAGGGTTTCAGGCAACGGAGGTGTTGGGAATTGAATGGTATAAAGCGGATGGTCTTTCTTAAGTTTTAAGCCGTATTCTTTCAACATCGCCTCAATCTGATTTATCTCTTCTTGGCTTATATGTCCTTCTTTGATTAGAAGGCGCGCTTCGCCACCTTTGAAAAAGTCGCCTCCTTTTTGGAGTTTTTCAAGAATTGTATTTTTTACGGTTTCAAAATCCGAACGGCGGCGCAATATTATTGAAATCCCATCCCTTGTACCCTTTATTACTACCATCTTTTGACTCATCGATATTCCCTCCGCAGCTTCGTCTTTTATCAATATTCTTCAAAAAAAAGCCAATTCCTTCTTGCTAAAACAAAAAAACCAGAATCTTACAGATTCTGGCTGGTCATTCGACAACCCGAACTCCGGAATTTTCTCCACTGCCGTCCTTTTCTTCTTGTCCCAAATCTAGATTAAAATAAGCACTCAACACAGCCTTGGCCACGGGGCCTCCAGTAGTTCCTCCAGATCCAGCCTGCTCTATGAATACTACAACAGCCACCTCTGGATCATCAAAAGGTGCGAAAGCCACAAACCAGCCGTGGGGTGTCTTTTTTACATCCCATTGGGCCGTTCCAGTTTTTGCTCCAATGGCAATAGGGAAATCAGAAAAAACGGAGTAGGCCGTTCCTCCCGGCAGCACGACCCCCCTCATGCCCCTTTTTATGATTTCAAAAGTCTTCTTCGACACCTGAACTTTGCCCGCAACCTCGGGTTTCCTCTCATAAATCACATTTCCTTTTGAGTCCACAATGCTCTTTACAAGATACGGCTTCATCCAGTAACCCTCGTTGGCGATTGCAGAAATATAAGTCGCTATTTGAAGGGGCGTATACTGGTGGTAGCCCTGTCCTATCGCTGCATCCAAGGTTTCAGCAGGATACCATATCTTGTCCTCGGCTCTATTGAAGGCCTTTTGCTTGTATTCCCTGCTTGCCACATTTCCTGATTTCTCACCGGGAAGTTCGATTCCAGTCTGTTTCCCCAGGCCATACATCCTTGCATATTTTTCTATGGTATCTATGCCGAGCCTCCTTCCCATTTCATAAAAATAGATGTTACAGGATTCGGCAATGGCCTTTACTATGTCGACGATGCCGTGCCCTCCGGGTTTCCAGTCTTTTTTCGGCGCTATTGTCCAGTAAACTCCCGGGTCGCGAATCTTCTCATTTTCATCGGTCACCTTTTCCTCCAATGCTGCTGTGGCCGTGACCATTTTAAAAACCGAACCGGGCGGGTATACTTCAGATATAGCTATATTCACCATAGGCCTCAAGGGATTGTTGGCCAGGCTTTCCCACTCCTTCTGGGTTATCCCCCTCGCAAACATGTTGGGGTCAAAACTCGGGTAGCTGGCCATGGCCAGCACTTCTCCCGTTTTGACATTCAATACCACAACCGCCCCTCTTTTGGCGTTGGGCAGTGGATTTCTTTTGTTCGTCTGAAGCTTTTTAAGCTGTTCTTCCAAGGCCTTTTCTGCCACTTGCTGCAGTTTCAGGTCTAACGTAAGATTGACCGTAGCTCCCGGAGTCGCCGGCTTTTCACCGAGAGTGCGTATGGGTTTTCCCGTCGCCGTCACCTCTACCTGCCGGCCTCCGTCCTCGCCTTTTAAATACGGCTCCAATACCTTTTCCAGCCCCATCTTGCCCACCAGATCCCCGAGCCGGTAACCCTTATCCCTGAGGGCTTTCAGCTCTTCCTGATTAATTTCTCCTACGTAACCGAAGACATGAGCTGCAAGGCTTCCATAGACATAATTTCTTATGGGTTCCACTTCGATATAAACGCCGGGAAGCCGTCTTTCCTCGATTTTTGCCACCGTCTCCATATCGACATTGGTCTTCAGCCTGACCGGCATGTACTTTTTATATCCCAGGTCCCTTATTTTATTCTTCAGAGTGTGATAAGAGTATGAAACGAGCACCGTCGCATCTTTAGGGGCATCGAGAATTACCTTGCCCGTGGAGGCCTCGATGCTCTTTATGCCGACGCCTTTCTGTGTTCTTTCGTCAATCACTTCGATGTCGCCCGCACCCACCTTTCCGTCGCCGTTTACGTCATATAGCGGGAGCTTTTCCAAAACTATCTCTCCATTTTCACCCACAGTGTATTTTTCTTTCACAATCTGAGTGATTTCGGGTATTTTTAAGATCTCACTCAATACTTTGAATACCTTTTCCTGTTCTTCAGGGGTTGAATTTACGTTCATGTAAGAAACGGTATAGCTCGGCTTACTGTTAACCAATTCTTTGCCGTTTCTATCTTTAAAAACTCCTCTCGGCGCCGTGACAGGCACTATCCTGATTCTATTTTCCTGGGCGAGTTTTTCGTATTCAGCACCGTGGATTATCTGGAGCATGAACAGGCCTATGCTCAGAAAAAGAAAAACTCCCACCGCAATCCACGTGAATATGTGCAACCTTTTCTCCATTTTCTTAACATCCACGGCAATTCTCCCCTGGTTTTAATATTTCGTCTCAAAATAAAAATTCAGAAATTTTTCCAGCCTCATAACAGCCGCGTACACAAAAGGGGCTATAAGCGCGTTATAAAAGGCCGAAGATACCGCTTTCGGCACCAAAAGGCCGGTGGTGTACCCGGGGACGAAAACCCAGTACGCTAACAAAAATACCAGATTGTAAAGCAGCGTCCCAACGAAAACAAAGCCCATGGTCAACGCCACGGGACCTTTAAATAAATCTCTCGTTCCGTAACCTACCACATAACCGGTCAGGAACTTTATCAGTGCGTTAAATCCGAGAAAACTTCCGTAAACTATATCCTCAAGAAGTCCTATTGTAAGGCCGTATACGGCTCCCGCATTCTCTCCCTTAATTAACGCCACGCAAAGCACCAATACCAGTACGAAATCGGGTTTAATGGTGCCGATTTGAAAAAGCACTCCCAGGGTGGACTGGGCTGCCATCAGCAAAACAGCTATCGCGAAATAGGCAAGTACTCTCAACCCGCTATTCACCCCCCGGCACGGCCCTTTGCCCTTTTATGACGAAAACTTCTTCCAACTTTTGAAAATCCACCGCTGGCTTTACGATTGCGTACTGGGTCAAATTATCCGATTCTTTTTTTACTTCTACTACTTCTCCTATCAATATACCCTTGGGCACTATGCCTCCCAAACCGGAGGATATGACCACATCCCCTTTCACGATGCGGGCGTCGGCCGGCAAAAAAACCATTTTGGCGCACCCGGGCGGAGCCGGTGCGATATTGCCCTTGAGAATGCCGTTATCCCTCGTCCTCTGTATCATCGCGCTCACCGACATTCTGTTGTCCAAAAGCATGAGCACCTTAGCCCAATCATCCCCCACGTCCATCGTGTATCCGACTAAGCCCCTCTCGGTAACTACGGCCATATTTTCCATGATACCGTTTTTCTTCCCTTTATCGATAATTATTACGTTAAACCAGTTGCCAGGGTCTCTACCTATTACTTCGGCAGCCACCATATTGTATTGTAAATTTTTTTCCTTGAACTCCAGCATTCTTCGAAGCCTTGCGTTTTCTGCGCTGTATTCTAAAAATTTATGTTTGTATTCTAAAAGTTCTTGTACCTCTTTCTTTAAAGCCTCATTCTCCCTCTTTAGGTAAAACACCTCGGAAACCGACGTAACGGCTTTCCTCACCCCGTGGGAAATCCATGAGAATACTTCCTGCAAGGGTTTTACAAAGAAAATTACAGGACGCTCCAGTACACCAAATAAAGACCTGTTGTGAACCGTAGAATTTACTGCAAAGCTCAGGGCAACTACTATAAATATAAGGAAAAATGCCTTTTTATATCTACTAAGGTGCAGCAAAAACCACCACACCCTTTAAACAACTTTTTTTGATAAGACCTGCACTCGCTTCAAAAGGTCCAGTTCCTCAAGGGCTTTTCCCGTTCCGAGAGCCACACAGTCCATGGGATTTTCGGCAATATGAACCGGCATTCCCGTTTCGTGGTTAACCAGCTTGTCAAGGCCATAAAGCAGCGCACCTCCGCCCGTCATGACTATCCCCCGGTCCATTATATCTGCCGCAAGTTCGGGAGGACTTTTTTCAAGCGTGACCTTTATCGCGTCCAAAATGCTGTTTACCGGTTCAGCAAGGGCCTCCCTTATCTCCTCAGAGCTCACCTTTATAGTCTTTGGAAGACCCGTCACCAAGTCTCTTCCCCTTACCTCCATGGCCTCCTCTTTGGGTTTAGGGAAAGCAGACCCAATCGTTATTTTAATTTCTTCTGCAGTCCTTTCTCCTATCATGAGGTTGTATTCTTTCTTGATGTAGTTTACTATAGCCTCATCCATTTCATCTCCGCCTACACGTATAGACTTGCTAGTCACAATTCCTCCAAGGGATATGATGGCAACTTCCGTAGTGCCACCGCCGATATCCACAACCATATTTCCTGTAGGCTCCTGCACCTCGAGCCCTGCTCCTATGGCAGCCGCCATTGGTTCTTCGATGAGATATGCTTCCCTGGCCCCTGCCTGCAGCGTTGCGTCTATGACGGCCCTCTTTTCAACTTCGGTAACACCCGAAGGTATTCCAACCACCACTCGGGGTTTCACGAAGCTCCTTGTCTTTAAGGCCTTCGATATGAAATGCTTAAGCATCGCCTGGGTTATATCGAAATCAGCAATTACGCCGTCTTTCAACGGCCGTATGGCCACAATATTGCCGGGTGTTCTCCCTATCATGTGCTTTGCTTCTTCGCCCACCGCTAAAATGGTCCCCGTATCCCTCTGAATTGCGACTACCGACGGCTCTCTAAGCACTATCCCTTTCCCTTTCACGTGCACGAGCGTGTTAGCCGTGCCAAGATCTATTCCTATATCTTTCGAAAGAGCCTTGAAAAGTCCAAACATGCACTGCTACTCCTTTCCATTATTGGTCGAATTTTTTCTTTTTTAAAGAATCCTTTTTTCTTTGAAGCTTAAGTAATCCGAATTCCCAAAAATAATGTGATCTAATACTTCTATCCCAAGAATTTTGCCTGCTTCCACTAGGCGGCGAGTTATTTCTATATCTTCCCTGCTTGGCGTTGTGTCTCCGCTAGGATGGTTGTGAACTAGTATAACGGCTGCACTACTCCTTTTAATTGCAGGCTTGAACACTTCTCTCGGGTGAACTATAGACGAATTAAGACTGCCTATTGAAATATTTTCCACCGATATAACACGGTTTTTAACATTTAGCATGATTATTTTAAAATATTCTTTGTCCAAATAACGCATTTCTTCCATCAATAATTTTTTCACGTCAACTGGTGAGGATATTACTATATCACAATCCTTAAAGCAAGATGAAATCCTGCGGCCTAGTTCGACGGCTGCCTTTATCTGTACTGCCTTTGCAAGGCCAATCCCCTTAACTTTTGAAAGCTCTTCTAAGCTTGCCTCTGCCACAAATTCCAGTCCGGCTTTTCCTCCGTCTCCCTTTAAAACCCTTTGGGCTAACACCAAAGCTGATTCGGCCTTGGTACCGGTTCTTATCAAAAGAGCAAGAAGCTCCGCATCGCTTAAAGCAGTAGCCCCATATTTTTGCAAGCGCTCCCGCGGTCTTGCCTCTCTAGGCAGGTCTTTAATCTTTAAGGATGACACGAAATTTCCTCCTGATCAAAGAATTCTTATTCCAAAATTAGAAAGTAAAAGGCTTAATTTGAAAATCGGCAGTCCCACGATATTATAATAACATCCTTCTATTTTTTCTACAAGCAATGCTCCTTTCCCCTGGATTCCGTAAGCTCCAGCTTTGTCCATAGGCTCGCCAGTTTTTATATAATTTTCTATTTCGCTAGAGGAAAGGTTTTTGAATTTTACCCTGCTCTCTTCGCAGTCCGCAATCTTTCTTGATAAGGAACTGTCAATTACAGCGACACCCGTAAAAACCCTGTGCCACCTTCCGCTTAGACTTTCGAGCATCTTCATCGCTTCCTCTTCGTCCTTGGGTTTTCCCAAAATTATATCGTCTAAAGCAACAACGGTATCAGCGGCTATGACTATTCCATCTTTTATGCGACTTGCCACATCTAAAGCTTTATTTTCTGCCAGTTTCACCGCCGCTACAGCCGGTGCTGTCCCAGACGGCAAAGTTTCATCGATGGCACTCGGTATTATTTCAAAATCGAGCCCTATCTGCTTTAAAAGCTCCTTTCTTCTCGGAGAAGCCGAAGCTAAAATCAGCCTGGGACCGAGGTTGTTGTACATAATGGTTCATCTCCTTCTGTCAACCGTCTCCACAAGGCCGAGGCTTCCGGAGAGTTTTTCCTTTGCAAAATTTGCCGCAAGTCCGGTGAAGCCCCCAGTTAAAAGTCCCACAACCATTAAAAAAGGCAAGTAAGAATATATCCCAAAGGTGGAAAGCACGACGCTGGCCACAGTAACCTGAGCAAAATTATGGGTCACACTCCCGAGTATACTCACGCCTACTAGGCTAAAAACTTTTTCAAAGTACTTAACGGCAAATCCCATCACCAGAGTACTTGATATTGCTCCTGAAAGGCTGTAAATCAGACTTGACATTGAACCTCCCAAAAACGAACCTATTAAGCACCGCAAGATGTTTACTTCTAACCCTTCTCGAGTTCCGTAAAGTACTATCGCTAACAGAGAAATGATATTGGCAAGGCCTAGCTTTGCGCCGGGCACCGGAAAAGGCACCGGTATCATGTTCTCTATTACGTGGAGGGCAACTCCTCCGGCTACCAGCAACGACAGATATACTAATTTTTTTGTTTTTGCCATAAAAATCATCCCTGTAAATAATTGCTTAAAAGCTTACGCCATCCACCTCATTCGTGGATTCCGTGTTTTGAATCTTAACAACAACTCTATTAGGCAGACATACCAGCGTCTGTCCTGGCTTGGACACCCACCCTTGACGTAAACAATCCTTATCGGGGCAATCAGAAGCAACTACCCTGACCTTGTCTCTATCAATTTCAAGTACAACATCGCCTATAAATCCTGCTACCTTTAATTGCATCTTGGGTCCATCTTTACCAAGAGAAATCTTTTGATATTCTTTTCCATTTATTTCTATAACGGCATAGGTTTTCCCGCCAGTAAAGCCATAAATTTGAAATCCTGTAAAAATTACAAACGCCACCAAAATTACCGTTGCAATCAAAATCTTGTCGCCCTTAGTCAGCATAAAGACCGCCTTCCTCTGCATTATTTATAGTGTACCATATTTGTTCGGAGCAAGACAAGTGGAAAATACCCCTAGTGTTTAAACAATAAAAAAAGATTTTATGCCCCTTAAGGACATAAAACCCGAATCTGTCAACTATTTTTCAACATCATACCCTGCATCCTCTATCGCGGATGCAATTTGTTCAACGGAAACTTTTGAAGAGTCAAAGTAGACCTCAACCTTTCCTTCCTCCACCTTCGCCTCAACTTTTTCTATTCCCGGCAGAGCCTTTACCGCTGACTCTACAGCGTGTTTGCAGTGCATACAGGACATGCCTAAAACTTTTAAAGTAATGTCCGGCATCTTAATTCCCCCTTTGCGGTTTCTCAAAAAATCCCCTTTTTATTTTACCTTATTTTTTCTATTTTTAACAGGGATTTAATTACGATTGGAAAATTATTTGTTTACTCTATCTTTGTTTTTAGTTGACAATTTCTTCGGCAAATATTAAAATATCCTTAAAAAACAACTGTGAAAGGAGTTTAAAGCTCTATGAACAAAAAACTCACGGCAAAGGAGATTGCTTTCTGCTCACTTTTTGCCTCGCTCACGGCGGTATTTAGCTACATACGAATTCCCCTCCCTTTCAGCCCTGTTCCCATAACATTGCAAACCCTAGCGGTTATGCTGGCAGGAAGCCTTTTACCCCCTAAAACAGCTCTTTTAAGTCTTATAGTTTACATCCTTATGAGAATTGCCGGAATACCATTTTTTTCCCTTGGGACAGCGGGAATAGGAGTGCTTTTAGGTCCTGCAGGCGGTTATATAATGAGCTGGCCCCTTGCAGCGTATATAATAGCTACGCTACTTAAAAGGGGAAATGCCACTTTTGCTAAACTGTTATTTTCAAATGTATTAGGCGGTATTGTAATCGTTTATATTATAGGAACTTCGCACCTTGCATTTGTAACCGGGATGGACATTATTTCCGCAATAACAGCCGGGGTGCTGCCTTTTATCCCTGGGGATATTGCAAAAGCAATGCTCGCATCTTTTATAGCTTTTTCGCTGAGAAAAAATAATATTTTCCAAAGAGTTTTAAACAGCCTATGATAGAGAACCTCGCACAAAGGTTCTCTTTTTTTGTTTGACAATCTACATAGTTAACTTTATAATTAAAGTATAATATTTCTATCTGTTTACACGGATTTGTTTTGAGGGGTGGTGCTGTGATCCTCTCAAAGGAACAAATAACAAGGTACATGAGACATATTATCATGCCTGAAATCAGCGGCCCTGGGCAAAAAAAACTGTTGGAGTCGGAAGGTATAGTGGTGGCCGATTCCGTCGAAGACATACTTTCGCTGCTTTATTATCTGGCCGCATCAGGCATAGGACATCTTTATGTAATTTTGAAGAAAAAAGAAGACTTTTCCGAACTCAAAGCATGCCTACTGGACCTGAACCCTGACCTTGATGTTGAGTTTTACAACGATATTCCGAATTTTAAAAATATAGAAAAAATCAACTTTGCGCTTTTTACAGACGACTTTGAGGAATCCGAGCGACTAAAAGGAGTACCAAGAATCCTAAGCTTCTCTCGTCCCTGGAACGGATGCTTAATGACGGCAAAAGACTGCGGAAGTAATAAACTTGCTTTTCCACAAAATATGAAAGGTTCTCGCAAAAACTCTCCGGGGCTGGTATTTTCTCGTTTTTTTGCAGGGACAATATCGGCGATAGAGGCTATAAAAATATGTTTAAACCTGGGAAGGGCATTGGAAGAACCCCTTTATTACAACTTGCTGGATATGGAATTTAAATCCATAAAAGACTTTAAACCCCTTGAGGAAAATTCGATGCAAGACCCATTCATAGGAAAAAACCTTTCTTCTTTGAAAGTCCTCATAGTTGGAAGTGGCGGACTTGGTTCTCCGGCTGCCTTTTCCCTAGCTTTGGCAGGTGTAAAAAATATCGGCCTTTTAGACAGCGATATTGTAGAGATGAGCAACTTAAATAGGCAAATTCTTCATTCGACTTCACGCATAGGGACCCCTAAAGTTGAATCCGCCGAAATGTTTTTGAAAAAAATAAATTCCGGAATAAATATTGAGAAGTACAATGTTCGTTTCAACACCAAAAATGCTCTTGAAATAATAAAGGATTACGACATCATCGTTGACGGTGTCGATAACCTGCCGAGCCGCTATCTCTTAAACGACGCCTGTGTCCTTGCAGGGAAACCTCTTGCCGAAGCCGCAGTACTGAGATTCGAAGGAATAGCGATGACAATTCTGCCAGGGAAAGGCCCGTGCTACCGGTGCGTTTTCCCTAAAATGCCCCAAGCAGGAGCTGTACTATCTTGCGCCGAAACTGGCGTGTTAGGACCAGTACCTGGAGTAATGGGAACTATTGAGGCTATAGAAGCCGTAAAAATTTTTGGAGGCTGTGGGAAGCTTTTATCTGGGAGATTTCTAATTTTCGATTCGCTAGAACTCAACTTTATTACACCAGCTCTATCGAAAAATGACAAATGCCCAATATGTGGCGAAAATCCTTCAATAAAAGATTTAGGTGAAAACTACGATTTTGTTTGCAAAAATAATTGACGAGGTGAACACTTATGGAAAGGACAAACCGCATTTTTAATTCCATTTTGGATCTTATCGGCAGCACTCCTATGGTCCGGCTCTCGAAGTTATCGCCAAAGGAGGGAGCAATCATTGCAGCAAAACTCGAATCCTTTAACCCCGGCGGGAGTGTAAAAGATCGAATAGCTTACAGCATGATATTAGACGCCGAAAAAAAGGGGCTTTTAAAACCGGGATCAACGATTATAGAACCAACCAGCGGTAATACAGGCATAGGCCTTGCAATGGTATGTGCCGTTAAAGGATACCGGTTGATATTGGTAATGCCTGCTTCAATGAGCGTCGAGAGGCGCAAGCTTTTGAAGGCCTATGGCGCCGAATTCGTCCTTACTCCTCCGGAATTGGGAATGAGGGGAGCTTTAGAAAAGGCTTTGGAACTAACAAATAAAATAAAGGATTCTTTCATGCCTCAGCAATTTGAGAACCCGGCCAATCCTGAAATCCACGAAAAAACTACGGCATTAGAAATATTAGAGCAGACAGGAGGTAAACTCGACGCTTTTGTAGCCGGGGTAGGCACTGGAGGCACGATAACCGGAGTAGCGCGGGTGTTAAAAAAAGAATTTCCCAGCCTAAAGATAGTGGCGGTAGAACCGACATCGTCACCGGTGCTGTCGGGCGGAAAGCCAGGAATCCACAAAATTCAGGGAATAGGTGCTGGTTTCATACCGAAAGTATTGGACCTTGACTTAATTGACGAAATTATAACAGTAACCAATGAAGAAGCTTTTGAAACTGCCCGAGAGCTTTCAACAAAAGAGGGAATTCTTGCCGGAATTTCCGCAGGTGCTGCGGTTTTCGCAGCACAAAAAGTGGCCCGTAATTTTAGACCGGATAACCTGGTAGTTACGGTCCTTCCTGATACAGGCGAACGCTATTTAAGCGTAGAAGGGCTCTTTCCTTCTGAGTGATTAACAAAATTAATCCCTCTTTTTCTTTTTTTTACCTATTATTTTATATTTACCCATTCTTAACCGAAAAGCGTTTTAAGATAAAAAAACAAAATTATTTTGTAAAATGTTCTACCAAAAATGGTTTTCTGTAACCTGCTCAACCTCCGTCGCATACTATGGTATTGAAATATAGGAGGAGGTGGATTTACATGGGAGAAATAGCCGGAGGCGGTTTCTACGATGGCCGTGATCGTCGAAGCCGCGAGGCTTTTATAGTTTTTCTGATACTGATACTCCTTCTTATGGGAGACTGGTGGTTGTAAATCCCTGCGTTAAGGGTCGCGCTCAGGCGCGGCCCTTTTCCCTTTTTCTGTAACGGAAAGTCCACAGGGTGCATAGTATGGTACTGAAAAGAAATCAAATCGAAATAACCTTTCTTGGAGGTAGTTATAAATGAACAGGACAGAAAACTCACCAAAAGGATACCCAAGCGGTATGAGGCTTGCCGAGGTTTATATTCCGATTCAAACTTACGGCGAAACTTTCGATCTGAAAACCGCTCTCATGTACGGAACCATTTTCCCCGACTTATATAGGCCCTACAGACCTGCTCATAGGAAACCAGAGTAATAAGCACAATTGTGAGGTGAACAAAATGCATGACTATAGATCAATGGTGGAGATGCTGAAGGAATTGCAGGCTCTCGAATTTGGAGTTTATGAACTTGCCCTGTTTTTGGATACCCACCCGGGCGACAGGAGAGCATTGGAAGACCACAACCGACTTGTAAGCAGATTAAATCAGCTCAGAAAAGCTTTTGAAGATAGATACGGGCCGCTTAGACTCGACTCCGAATCTCCCTATCCCTATCGCTACATCAACGACCCGTGGCCCTGGGAAATCCAATATTGAGAGGAGGCTAACATAAAAATGTGGTTTTACGAGAAAAAACTGCAGTACCCTGCCAACGTGAGGCGCTGCGATTTAGCCATGGCAAAATTCCTCTTTGCCCAGTACGGCGGCCCTGACAGCGAACTTTCCGCCGCGGTGAGATACCTCACCCAGCGATATACGATGCCGATACCCCAGGCTAAGGCCCTCCTTACCCACATCGGAACCGAGGAGATGGCTCACTGGGAAATTATAGGTACGCTCATATATAAACTTACCGAAGACGCCACACCCGAGCAGTTGAGAGAGGCCGGCCTTGGAGACCATTTCGCACAGCACGACAAAGCCCTTTATCCCCATGACGCCGCCGGAGTGCCCTGGACCGCCGCCTATATCCAGGCTACGGGAGATCCAATAACCGACCTCCACGAAAATTTGGCTGCCGAACAGAAAGCCCGCACAACTTATGAACACCTTATCTCCCTCACCGACGACGACGGGGTTATTGCAACGCTCTCCTTCCTCAGGGAAAGGGAAGTAGTCCACTTCCAGAGATTCGGCGAGGCGCTGATGCAGGTCCAGGAGCACTACCAACACAAACACATATTTTGCTAGCCACGGCGCAAAAAAAGGCCTCTTTTGCAAAAAAAGAGGCCTTTTTAATCATTTTTTCTTATTATTAAGCGCCGTATTATTATGCGCCGGGTGTTTTTCCTGAGTTCGATGTAACTCACAGCAGTCCATCTTCCTACCGGCGAATTCTCTTTCACTGGCTTTAGCTAAATTCTCCAGAAACCTGCTTATCCATCCCGCCATTGTAACACCTCCTTATGATAATGTCATTTTTAAGAAGCTCCGCGAAAGGTCTTACCAGCATTTAGGTTTAATTTCAGGGTTTAAATTTTTTCAGCCTCAGAGCGTTTGTCACCACGGAAACCGAACTGAATGCCATGGCGGCTCCTGCTATTGCGGGGCTTAAATATCCGAGGGCAGCAAACGGAATACCAAGGGTGTTATATATGAACGCCCAGAATAAGTTTTGCTTTATGTTCCTCATGGTGGCGCGGCTGAGTTTTATGGCAGTTACAATCCCCTTCAGGTCTCCGCTCATGAGCGTTATATCTGCCGTCTCGATAGCCACGTCGGTGCCGGTGCCGATGGCTATTCCGACGTCGGCCGCCACCAGCGCCAGTGCATCATTGATGCCATCTCCAACCATTGCGGTAATTTTGCCCTGTTTCTTCAGCTTTTCCACTTCTTCGGCCTTATGCTCCGGAAGTACTTCGGCCATGACTTTATCTATTCCAACCTGCCGGGCTATGGCCCTGGCGGTGCGCTCGTTGTCTCCGGTTATCATCCAGACTTCGATACCCATTTTCTTCAGCTCGTCGATGGCTTCTTTGGAATTTTCCTTTACAGTATCGGCTACAGCCACAATACCTTCAAGAGTCCCGTCAATAGCCATAATCATCGCAGTTTTACCTTCATTTTCAAGCTTCGTCAGCAGATCTTCTACACTTTCCGTGGAAATATTTTTTGCCTTCATGAGTCTGCGGTTACCCAGGTAAACTTCCCTCCCTTTGATTTTTGCATATATGCCGTGGCCGGGTATAGCCTCGAAATTTTCAGGATCGGGAAGTTCAAACCCCTTTTCTTTAGCTTTATTTACAATAGCTTCACCCAGAGGATGTTCGGAATTTTTTTCTGCTATAGCCGCAAAACTTAATATTTCCTCTTCCCTTAATTTGCCGGTCGGAATAATATCGGTAACCTCCGGTTTTCCTTTAGTAATGGTTCCAGTCTTGTCGAGCACGATAGCTTTGATCCGGTGTGCTCTCTCCAGGTGTTCACCGCCCTTGATAAGCACGCCGTACTCGGCACCTTTGCCAGTTCCTACCATTACCGAGGTAGGTGTGGCAAGACCCAGGGCGCACGGACACGCTATTACCAGCACCGCTACGGCGTTTATGAGGCCTGCGGTAAAGTTGCCATACACAAAATACCAAACCGCAAAAGTTATGAGCGCAATGGCGATGACCACAGGGACGAAAACCCCCGATATCTGGTCGGCCAGCTTTTGAATCGGCGCCTTCGACCCCTGGGCTTCCTCTACCAGTTTCACGATCTGCGCAAGTACAGTATCCTTACCGACTTTGGTGGCTTTGAACTTGAAAGTGCCCGTCTTATTGATGGTAGCACCTATTACTTCGTCCCCTACTCTCTTCTCCACGGGGATGCTTTCCCCCGTGAGCATGGATTCATCCACCGAAGAATAACCTTCAATGATGACACCATCCACTGGTATCTTCTCACCGGGCCTGACCACCACAATGTCCCCCACTTCTACCTGCTCCACAGGTACCTCCATTTCTTCGCCGTTTCTTATCACCCGGGCAGTCTTGGCCTGAAGTCCCAGTAATTTTCTGATGGCTTCCGACGTTCTGCCTTTAGCTACGGCCTCCAGATACTTGCCCAGGGTAATGAGAGTAATGATAACCGCCGATGCTTCAAAGTAAAGGTAGTTGTGAATCATTTCCATCGGAAGAGCAAAAACGTTATAAAGACTGTAAAAATACGCGGCGGTGGTGCCCATGGCAATCAGCACATCCATATTGGCCGACCCACTCTTCAGAGTATGGTAAGCCCCCCGGTAATACCTGTAGCCGATTACAAACTGCACCGGGGTGGCAAGCCCTATCTGAAACCACGGATTGTCAAGGATACCTCCATACCAGCCTAGAAACTTGAAAATCATCGACAGCACCAGTGGCACGGTGAGGATGGCTGAAATTACCACCAAACTGCCCAGAGTCCGGATTTCCCTCTCTCTTTCCCGTTTTTCCCTGTCCACATCCATTTCGGTCTTTTCATAAGCATCGTAGCCTATGTCCCGAACAACTTTGATGAGGGTTTTCACATCGGTTAAACTGCTCAAATACTCTACCGTGGCGGTCTCAGAGGCGAAATTCACCGAAGCTTTTAAAACTCCCGGAGCCCGAGATAGTGCCTTTTCTATTCGGGCGGCGCAGGAAGCGCAGCTCATATTTTTCAGCCCCAGCTCCACCCTATCAGGGATAACATCATAACCGAGATCTCTTATTTTCTGCACAAGATCCGCAATCGAAACTTCTCCGGGATTAAAGGCGATGCTGGCTTTTTCTACTGCAAAGTTTATATTTACTTCCTGCACACCTGCCATCTTTGAGAGTACTTTTTCAATACGGGCGGCGCAGGAAGCGCAGGTCATCCCTTTTATATTCAGCGCTGCTTTCTTTACAGCTTCCGGCATATCTTATCCCCTCCTAATTTCCTCAAATATATACCCTATGGGGGTATCTCATTTCCATTATATTCTTCGGTGAATAAAATGTCAACATTTTATTTATAGTATCTGCCTATTCTAGAAAGTGATGCTTTTTGTCACATCCACATATCTTGGATAGAAAAAATTAATAGAGAATAAGCGGCAGCGCTTAATAACATAGAATAAGTAAAACCGAAAATCCCCGCAATTACAATAGCTAGAGTAGAGCCCAACAATGAAGCAACGCCGTTTATTCCCCACATCAACGGTATTAGTGAAGGTTCCCCCAACTGCCGGACCTTTTCAATTCCAGCGGGGAAAAGACGCCCATAGTAAAGCCTATGGGAATTAAGATCAAAGTCATAATGGATAGCTTAAAATAAAAGGATTTCCCGAGAAAACCCGGAAACACCGCTCGGTACAGGATTGCCATCATGACTATTCCAAAGGCCAAAACAATGGGCAAATCTTTTTTTAAGCTTTTAAACTTTTTGCTAGCCAAACTCCCCAAACTGCATGCTATTACCAGGATGCTAACCGTTGTCAGAAAAGCCGTAGAAGGATGGCCTAACAAAAGGATATTTTTTTGTGCAAGAGAGATTTCCAAAGCCATAAAACCGATACCTACCTATCAGGAAAAAATAACTAGCAAGGCTTCTCTCTAGCCTGCTCATTTTTTTATAATGGGGTTCGAAATATACCCATAAAACATAAATAACCAGAAACAGCACAGCCTTTACTGAATTCGGAACACCGTAAGAATTTTCGTATGACAATTGCAGGGTAATGAAAGTGCTTGCCGTCACTATCGTGATCCTCAAACCGCATGGACACTACGACGATGTGTTTGATCGCCTCCCGATATGGGATACCGAGGCTGTCAAAAACAGCAAGTGCGGTTGTTATGATTCGTGTCATATCTCGTTCATCGTGAGCCGCAAAAACCAACTGCCCGTCCTCCGTCAGGCGCTCAAAATACTTCAAAATAGCTTCTTTGGTATAAATATAATTTTCCGTAAGGGCAAGGCCGCCTGACCCGGCAGCTTCTGTCATCACCAGCGACATGAAAATAGTATCGTATTTTTCCTTCGTCTGCTCGATGAAGTTTCTCCCATCCCCTGCATATATCTTTACCTGCTGAAGATTATAAATATCGCCTGTGAAAGGAGCAAATGCCTTAACAGCCTGAATACTGCTTTTATTAATCTCGACGGCTGTTATATCCTCACTCCCGGCCAGGAGGGCAAGTAGTATATCCTTGCCGCCACCAGGACCTATGACCAGAGTTTTGGGCTGTCTTTGCAGTGTAAAGGGCAGGAAGCCAGGGGTACTTTTTAGCCACGATATTGACTCCAGACTACCGTCAAATCTATACATTTCTGAAGCGGCATCCCCGTCTATAAAAATAATTTTGCTTTTGGCATCCCCCGTATCGACCACATCGGTTCTCGAAAAGGAATCCCACTTCGTATACTCTATTCTGGTTTTTCCGTCTTTTTCTATGCCGTAAAGCTTTACCTTGTTCATAGCTAAGAGCTCGCCAAAACGCCGCTCGAAGCTAGTCAGGTTTAATGTCGAAACAGAAATAGCCGCTGCTACCAGCAATACCGATAAAAGGAACACTTTTATATTTTTATACGCATTGGAAAGCAGCATCTGTATAACAAAAAGGGTCATCAATAGGAATAATAAGGATACTATCATGCCGTACTTGTCGAGAATTAAAAAGGTCAGCAATCCAAAGGTAATCGCACCTATTAAATCAGTAAAATAAAGCGCGTGAGCATAATGCGACATGCGAACATAAATAGTCGACATTATAGCTCCTCCGACAGCAAAAGGTAGAATGCTCAATAACATATATAACATGGGAAAGAAGTTAAATAAGTTAATGTAAAGGAGCAGTATGATAGCTCCATAAGCCAGTAATAAAACCCACTGGGCCGAATTAAGGATATGGAGTTCGATTTTTCTTGATTATCGGCCAGCCTTTTCTGACCCACAGACCGCCCAGCCCCGGGCCGAGGATAGCCGTTGAAATTATGATAAATGCAAAATGATACCATACGAGAAACGAAAAAATCCGCGTAAAAAGAAATTCCAGGGAAAATAGAAAGCCAGAAAGCATAAACATCGCCATGAAATACGGTAAACGCGATTCCATTGTCGATCCCCCACATAAAATTTTATGAAAATGACTATACTTATACCCCTTATGGGTATATATTATAAATAATTATAAACACTCTGTCAATCAAAACATCAGAGACTTCAAACTCTTGTTTTGGAGGATCTTTTTGAAAAGATATATTGACATTTAAAAATAAAAATGATAAAGTAATAGAAGACGTTATACCCCTAAGGGGTATATTTACTAGTGCAGGAGGTGAAAATATGGCTATCGATCCGGTATGCGGCATGAAGGTAAATGAAAATGACGCTTTCGCCACATCTACTTACAATGGCCAAACCTACTATTTCTGCTCCAAACACTGCCAAATAGCCTTTGACAAAAATCCTGAAAAATACCTGAAAAACAAAGAGGATAAAGGTCATCATCACTGCTGTTGTTAGTGTTCCCAGTTCATGGCAAAGAATAATGCTTTCGCAAAACTAATCTGCTCTCTATGCGCAGACATCTGCGAAGCCTTTCGCCAGAGAGTACGAAATGTTTAAAGATGCACATTATCAGCAGTGTGCCGATATCTGCCGCCAGTGTGCTCAGGAATGCAAAAATTTAGCAAATATGTGATAACAAAGAAGCGCCTTAACAAAGGCGCCTCTTTAATCATTTTCCATAAAATCAAGTCTTATTCAGATCCTCCTTTATCTTCTCAAACTCCTCTTTTGTTATTTCTCCCGCGGCATAGCGCTTTTTAAGGATATCCAGCGGCGTTTCGGTGAAATTTCGCCTTTCTGATGCCCCATTTATTGGAATTAACTTTATCAATCTGAATATAAAATATATCACAGCCGCCCAGAACAAGACCCACAGGAACATCCCCAGATACATTATCATGCCCCCATCGTAACCCCACCCAGGGTAGAACCAGTGCATCATTTATTGCCACCTCACTTTCATTCGGGAATAGAGCAAAAAGTTTTAGGATATAATGAAGTAATGTCTTGACTCATGATTATTGTTCCCTAATATGCTTGATAAATATGTTATGGTCTTATCTAAGCCGAAAAATATGTCGGAATCGATACTTTGGGCTTCTTGGGCAATCAAGGGCAACATCCCATCTGGGTCTTCCAAAAACTTTTTTAAACTGTAGCACCGCCGGTTTAAAGCCCAAAACTCGGTAGCAAAAACGGAGCAAGCCCGAATGTGCTCGCCCTTTAACATTTTAAAAACTCTTTGTTTCCCGTTCATGGCCTATCCCCTTCCGGAAATCTCAAGCTATCCGCAAAAAGGCGGTCAAACCCTTCCAATGTGGAAAGTTCGAGGCACTTTACCTTTCGGGCTATCCTCTCGGCTTCCTCTCTCATCGTTCTCGAAAGCAGGCACATTAAAGCTCCAGCTTTAGAGGTGTTCCCGGCAAACACCAGGCGCTCTTCCCATTCAGCAGCTATCATCCCGATTCGGGAAAGACTTTGAGGGCGAAGGTGAGCTCCAAAAGCACCCGCCACATAAACCCGGTTTATATCATTGGGCGAAAGTCTTTTTTCCTTAAGGAGAGACCTTATACCGGCCCAAACGGCCCCTTTAGCCAGCTGAACCTGGCGGATATCCCGGGCTGTTATATAAACATCATCCCCATGCTCTCCGCCGTAGGCCACCACAAAAGCTATGGACGTTCCTTTTTCAATCAAGCGGCAAGCCAAATCCTCTCTTATGATTTTTTGTGCTTCAGCCGGAGGCAGCATTCTGCCGCTTTGTTCTACAAAGCCGACCTTTAAAAGTTCCGCCACCAGGTCTACTATGCCGCTACCGCATATTCCCTTGGGTCTTTCATCGCCAATGGTCCTTACAAATACATCATCTTCTATCTTCGCTTCATAGATGGCACCGCTTGCTGCTCTCATGCCGCAGCTTATGTTGACCCCTTCTAGAGCAGGTCCTGCAACACATGAACATGCCACCATTTCGCAGCCGTCAAAAAGAACTATCTCTCCGTTGGTACCTATATCTATAAATAAGGCAACTTCGCCTTTTTTGTAAAACCCGGTGGCAATAATACCAGCGACTATATCCCCACCTACATAACCGGAAATTGCAGGCACGCAGTAAACTCCTCCGAAGGGTGAAATATCAAGCCCCAGCGTTTTGGCTTTTACATCGATTCCTCCGGCCAATACCGGACTGTAGGGGGCATAACCTATGGATTCGGGATTTACTCCTAGGAAAAGATGGGTCATAGTGGTATTTGCAGCCACTGCTATTTCGTAGATGTGTTTTTTATCGATACTGACCTTTTGAGAAGCTTTTTCGAGGAGGTCGTTTACGCAATCTATGATTGATTTTTGAAGTTCTAAAAGGAACGGTTCCCCTCTTTTTGCATGCGAAATGCGGGACAACACATCCTGGCCAAATTCCTTCTGGGGATTTAGGGCAGAGACCACGGCAAGCTCTTTTCCTGTTATCATATCTATCAGAGACAGAACTACAGTAGTGGTGCCTATATCTATTGCAGCACCGTAAATTTCGCCGGTAGTATCGCCGTCTTCAACACCGACTATCCTTCCATTTTTTATTACCGCCGTCCCCTCTTCGGACAAGCGCCGGGATAGTAACCGCAGCACTTCCAGCCTGCACTCAGGCTCTATTGGAAAACCAACTGCCCGGGTCTTCTCCACGGTTCCAGAGCCCATCCTGGGCCTTAAAGGGCTGCGGAGGGTGACAAAGCCCGGGGGCAAAATTTTATTTATCGAGCATGTAAGGAGCGAAAGGCCGCTGGCCGGTCGTTTGATGGATTTATTAAATCTTTTGCCGAGGTTTTTGATCGGCGATAATATAAATAGAAAAACAGTTGAAAATATATTGAGAGCCGGCATGAAAATAGAATACTCTGAAAACCTAGCCAGCGATATTATTAAATGATCATAGCATCTCCGAACAAAGAGTAGCCATCCCGAAAGAAGCAAAAATGAAAAAAGCAAAAGCGGGAGGAAAAACCTCCCGCTTTTTAAAACCTATTTCGCCTCAGCGCAATCGCCACATCTTCCGCCGTTTTCGCTATATTTTTCGCGAACCATCACTATCGCATCCTTGGGACATTTTTCAGCGCAGATGCTGCAGCCTATACAAAGCTCCTGATTTACCTCGTGCTTTTTCTTTACCTCGCCCGATATGGCGTTTACCGGACAGTTCTTTGCGCAGATGGTACATCCTATGCAGTTATCGTTTATAACCGCTTTTTTCCTGGCTGGGAAAAGCGAAGTAATAGTCTTGGTCGGACATTTTTCGACGCACAGCATGCAATTGCGGCATTTATCATAATCTATTACTGCCACGTTGTTTACCACGTGAATGGCGTCGAAGGGACATACCTTTTCGCATTGCTTGCAGGCAATGCACCCCACTTTACAGACATCCCTGGTATCCTTGCCCTTCAGGGTGGCTCTGCAGCGCACGTGAACTTCATTTCTCTGGAGCGAAAGAGATATCACCATTTTTGGGCATTCTTTTACGCATAATCCACAGCCGGTACATTTTTCTTCGTCAATTACAGGCAAGCCGTTCTCACTCATGGTTATGGCACCTACAGGGCACACCTTTGCGCAATCTCCGAATCCTATGCAGGCAAAGGGACACGCCTTAGGCCCACCGTTTACCATGGTCGCGGCCCTGCAAGTTTTTACTCCGTGATAATCCGCCTTGAATTTAGCTTCATTTATTCCACCCTGGCATAATACCCTTGCAACCTTCTTTTCCTTCGTTTCTTCCGAAGCCGAAACTCCCATAATCTCAGCTATCTTTTGCGCAACGGCGGGCCCGCCCACAAGGCAAGCGTTAACCGGTGCCTTTCCTTCAACTATAGCTCCTGCAAGGCCCGAACATCCGGGATAGCCACAGGCACCACAGTTCGCTCCCGGCAGCACCTCATTAATTTCATCAACTCTCGGGTCCGTTTCAACGGCAAACTTTTTCGACGCATAGGAAAGCCCCGCTCCTAAAAGGAGGCTCAGCCCTCCCATGCTAAGCACTGAAACAAGTATAACATTGGCCATGATTTTCACCTCCTCCGCGTGACAATTACATCGGAATTAATCCTGAAAATCCTAAAAATGCCATGGACAATAGTCCCGCCGTTATCAGAACGATAGCGGCTCCCTGCAGAGCTTCGGGAATATCGGCGAACTCCATTTCCTCCCTAATGCCTGCCATTAACGCCATTGCTAGCGTAAAGCCGATACCAGCCCCTAGGCCGAAAGCAATGCTCTGAACGAGATTATACCTCTTTATCGCTATCAACAGAGCAAGCCCTAATACAGCACAGTTAGTTGTTATAAGAGGCAAATAAATTCCAAGGGCCTTATAGAGAGCTGGGCTCGTTTTCAAAATTACCATCTCTACCAACTGTACCAGCGAAGCGATAACCAGTATAAAGGATACTATTTGTAAAAATCTCGACAATCCGAACGGCTCTAAAATATAAAACTGAATGAAATAAGTCGCAACTGAAGTCATTGTGAGAACAAAAGTAGTAGCTATCCCCATGCTTATGGCAGTCTCTAGCTTTCTTGATACTCCTAAAAACGGGCATTCCCCTAAAAATCTAGACAGAACGAAGTTATTTACCAGCACAGAACCTGCTATAATAAATAAAAGTTCCTTCAACTTTTACACCCCCTGTCAATGGCTGCCTTTTGCGCCTCGGACAATTACGTTCATCAAGCCAAGAAGAATGCCCATCGTAATAAATGCTCCGGGTGGTAAAAGCATTATAACCCAGCGGGTGACATTTTCTCCTAATACATGATATCCGAATATTGTTCCAGAACCCATAAGTTCCCTTACAGCTCCTATCAGAGTAATTGCCCATGTAAACCCAAGTCCCATTCCTAAGGCATCTGCTATTGCCCTTGGTGGATTCACTTTTGACGCAAAAGCCTCAGCCCTTGCCATTATAATGCAGTTTACGACGATAAGCGGAATAAAAAGGCCTAATATTTTATACATAGCGGGGAAATATGCTGCCATGAAAAGGTCCACAACCGTAACAAAGGTAGCAATAACAATTATAAAGCAAGGAATTCTAACTTTTGCAGGAATGAAATTCCTAAGCAGCGAAATCAATAAACTAGAAAATACAAGAACAAATGTAGCAGCAAGCCCCATTGCTATCCCGTTCATTGCAGCCGTCGTCACTGCAAGTGTAGGACACATTCCTATAATCATCCTGAAAGTGGGATTCTCGTTCCACAGACCGTTCAGGAAGTCTTTAATGAGCTGGTACATCAGAAGTCGCCTCCCACCGGATATATTTTCGTTACTTTCTCAAGGGCGGATTTTATTCCATTGGCTACACCAGCCGGAGATATGGTGGCTCCCGTTATTACTTTTACGTCCTTTTTTGGCTCAAAGGGGTCGTTTACCGACTTTCCTTTGAACTGCTCCGTAAATGCTGGTTCTTTAATTCTTGCACCAAGGCCAGGGGTCTCTGCCATCGAAAGGATTTGAAGTCCAGTAAGTCTTCCTTCTTTAGGATTATATCCTACCATCATTTCGATGGGACCGCCAAATCCCTGACCCGTAGCTTTGAAAGCTATTCCTACTTTGTTTCCTTTTTCATCCAATCCTATATAAAAGGTCATACCCTCTTTTTCCACCGGCTCGTATTTCGTCGTTCCAGGAAGAACATTTTTTATCGATTCTTCTAGATCTTTCCTTGCCTGTTCCTGAATTTTAGGATTTGCTATCTCGTATGAAAAGGCGAGCACTGCTCCCGACAATATCGAAAATATAAGAAG
Source organism: Caldanaerovirga acetigignens (assembly GCF_900142995.1). Taxonomy (NCBI): domain Bacteria; kingdom Bacillati; phylum Bacillota; class Clostridia; order Thermosediminibacterales; family Thermosediminibacteraceae; genus Caldanaerovirga; species Caldanaerovirga acetigignens. The sequence continues at coordinate 66,599 of NZ_FRCR01000008.1, forward strand.
GACAACTATCATTCTCAAATACTGGTTCATTACCGCTTCACCTCCCCGTAAATCCTGGGAATCGTGAGCCTGTTAATTATCGGGGTAAATGCATTCATCAGCAATATTGAAAACGAAACTCCTTCCGGATACCCACCGTAAAGCCTGATGAGAACAACTATGACCCCTGCACCTATTCCGAATATTATCCTTCCCAATCTCGTCACCGGCGTAGTTACCATGTCAGTAGCCATGAAAAACGCACCCAACATCAAACCACCGGAAAGAATGTGAAAAATCGGATCTCTTCCGAGCACAGCAGTCAAAATTGCCACAGTGCCCAGGTAACTTACTGGTATCCTCCAGTCTACATATTCTTTATATATCAAATATAGGCCTCCTATTAAGATCGCTAGCGCAGAAGTTTCCCCAATGCAACCTCCCACACTTCCAAAAAACAGCCTTGCGTAATCGGTCGTAACCCCTTGCATTTTCATTAGAGCAAGAGGTGTCGCACCGGTTGTACCGTCCACCGGATTTATCCACGTGGTCATCTGCACTGGAAACGTTACGGTCAAAAATACCCTACCTATAAGTGCTGGATTAAAAGGATTCATACCTAGGCCGCCGTATATCATCTTACCAAGTCCAATTGCTACGGTCGAACCCACGACAACCATCCAAACCGGCAATGCTGGCGTTACGTTGAGAGCTAAAAGCATTCCCGTCACTATAGCGCTGCCGTCCCAAATCGTGATGGGCTTTCCGCGAAGCTTTTGGAAAATAGCCTCGGTCACCACCGCCGCTATGGTTGCAGTTATCACTAGAATCAGCGCCCTTGTCCCGAAAAAGTAAATTCCTGCTAAAGTTGGCAGGAGTAAAGCTCCTGCAACGGTGAACATAATCTTCTGCACGCTTTCTCCCGAGTGGATGTGCGGAGAAGAGGTTATTAGGAATTTATATTGACTCATCGGAAAGACCTCCTGACTTAAGCTTTTTTCGCAATAAAACTATATTATCTATTACTTCTTTTTAGAAGCCAATATGCGGTTCTTGGCAAGCCTGATGAGCTGGGTAAGCGGGATGTTTGCCGGGCAAACATAAGCGCAACATCCGCATTCTATACAGTCTAACGCATGGTACCTTTCGGCTTCGTCCCATAAGCCTCTTTCTGCAAATTTGCCGAGGTAAGTGGGAAGAAGATGTATAGGACACGCGTCAACACATCTTGCGCATTTTATGCAAGGCATCGGCTCTATTGCCTTCACCTCGGATTTTTGAAGCACCAAAACCCCCGACGTTCCCTTCATTACAGGAACTTCCAGCAAAGATTGGGAAATCCCCATCATCGGGCCTCCCATAATGACCTTCCCCGGTTCTCCTGCAAATCCACCACATTGTTCAATTAATTCCCATACAGGAGTTCCTATCCTTACAAGTATATTCTTTGGTTCTTTTACCCCTGCACCGGTTACCGTCGTTATTCTCTCGATAAGCGGCATGCCAGTCTTTAATACATTGGCTATTGCGGCACAGGTACCTGCATTATCCACTATTACGCCGACATCCATGGGAAGTCCCCCGGATGGAACTTCTCTCCCAGTTATGGCATTAATCAGTTGTTTTTCTCCTCCTTGAGGATACTTAGTAGCAAGCGGAACTACCTCTATACCGCTATAGTTTTTTATAGCTTCTTTCATGGCTTCAATGGCATCGGGTTTGTTGTCCTCTATTCCGATGTAAGCTGTGCTTACCCCGGTCGCCTTCATTATAGCTCTAAGTCCCAGCACCACATCTTCAGACCTTTCCACCATAAGCCGGTGGTCTGCTGTAAGATAAGGCTCACACTCGGCGCCGTTTACGATTACGGTATCAATTTTCTTATCCGCAGGCGGCGAGAGTTTAACCTGGGTCGGGAAACCCGCTCCGCCCATTCCGACAATTCCCGCTTCCCTGATCAGATTTTTTATCTCATCGGGGGTCAATTCTTCTAAAGGTTTCGGCGGCCTTATGCCTTCATACACTTCATCAGTGCCATCGGACTCTATTACTACGGACATCACCTGCGCCCCGCTGGCATGAGGCCTCGGTTCCACCGCCACCACCTTGCCGGAGACGCTCGAATGTATTGGAGCCGATACAAAAGCTTTAGCCTCACCTATTTTCTGGCCCACTTTAACCTGGTCCCCAACTTTAACTACGGGTTCGCAGGGAGCTCCTACGTGCTGACTCATGGGAATGACAACTTTCTGCGGCAACTTTGCCTTTTCCACAGGCTTGTGCTTTGTCAATTCTTTGTTGTAGGGAGGATGAATGCCTCCTCTAAAAGTTTTTAGCATGCTTCACCTCTCCTTCCGGTATGAAAAACCTAATAGTAATTCTACAAATTTTCCCTAATCCCTTTTAAAACAAAAAAATAAATTTTTCACAATCTGTACAAAGTATACAAAATAGGCTATCCGCTCATCACAATTATACAACAAATTTGCGCCTTTTTCTATATAATTATACAATAATCGCCTGTTAAGTTTATACTGATAATTTTGGTAAAAAAAGCCCGGTGAATGTCACCGGGCTTTTTTTACTCCGCTTCCGGGTATCTCGGTCTTGACGTATAATGGGTGTGCAAGAGTTCGTGGGATTTTTCGCTCAGCGGCTTACCTAAAAATTCCTTGTAAAGCTGCTGAACTGCCGGGTTTTCATGGGACTTTCTGAGCGGCATCTCTCTGTCTACTTCGTAGATGGCGTTGCCGCGAACAGCGCGGTAGTCCACATCAAATCGCTCGTCGGCGCTCAATATCGGCTGGCCACCTCCACCCACGCAACCTCCTGGACAGGCCATAATTTCGATAAAGTGGTATTCAGCTTCTTTATTTTTTACCCTGTCCAATAGTTTTCGCGCATTTGCGAGGCCGTGAGCAACCGCTACGTTTATTTTCATGCCGTTTATTTCGACCGTTGCCTCTTTAATCCCCTCCACACCGCGGACGCTGGTAAATTCTATATTTTCGAGCTCATTTCCTGTCACAACTTCGTAAACAGTTCTCAGGGCCGCTTCCATCACACCGCCGGTGGCGCCGAATATTGCTCCTGCACCGGTAGATATGCCGAGGGGCTCATCGAATTCCTCATCGGGCATCGCTGCCAGATTTATGCCTGCCTCTCTGAGCATCCTTGATATTTCGCGGGTGGTGAGCACCGCATCCACATCCTGGTATCCGCTGGACCTCATCTCGGGCCGCTGGCACTCGTATTTTTTGGCTGTGCATGGCATGATGGATACCACGAAAATCTTTGACGGATCTATTCCCATCTTCTGAGCATAGTAGGTTTTTGCAACTGCCCCGAACATCTGCTGCGGCGACTTACATGTGGACAGGTTCTCCAAAAACTCAGGATAGTAATGCTCGCAGAACTTTATCCACCCCGGGCTGCACGAGGTAATGAGCGGGAGCTTTCCTCCATGTTCCAGTCTTTCCAAAAACTCGTGGCCTTCTTCCATTATGGTAAGGTCAGCAGCAAAATCGGTATCGAAAACTCTGTCAAAACCGAGTCTCCTCAGTGCTGCCGGAATTTTTTTGGTAACTATGGCACCCCTTCCTAACCCGAATTCCTCGCCCAAGGATACTCTTACTGCCGGTGCTATCTGCACTATGACATGCTTTTCGGGGTCCTGCAAGGCCTGCCAGACTTTGTCGGTATCGTCTTTTTCCTTTAATGCTCCAACTGGGCAAGCTATAATGCATTGCCCGCAGTTGACGCAAGCCACTTCGGCAAGGCTCAGGTCGTAAACAGGAGCTACCATAGTCTCAAATCCACGGTGGTTCGGTGAGATTACTCCCACGCCTTGTACGTTGTGGCAGGCGCTCACACAGCGGCGGCACAGTATGCATTTCGAAGTATCCCTTACTATCGATGGCGAGAAATCATCGTATTTCGCTTTGTGTTTTTCGCCGGTAAACCTTATCGACTTTATTCCCAGTTCTTCCGCAAGCTTTTGGAGCTCGCAGTTAAGGTTGCGCACGCAGGTTGGGCATTCGAGATTGTGGTCGGACAAAAGCAGTTCCAGCGTAACCTTCCTTGCTTCCCTTACCGCCGGTGTGTTGGTATATACCTCCATGCCTTCCGACACAGGGTAGACACAGGCTGCCTGAAGGGCTCTCGCGCCTTTGACTTCCACCACGCACATACGGCATGCGCCTATTTCGTTTACACCTTTGAGAAAGCAAAGCGTGGGAATTTTTTTGCCTATTTTTCGGGCGGCCTCAAGGACGGTGGTGCCTTTCGGAACCTGAACCTTTTCGCCGTCTATCGTTAAATTGACCATTTCCATTGTAAATCCTCCCCTTTGCCCATTATTTTTTCACAATAGCTCCGAACGGGCATCTTTCGATACAACTGTTGCACTTTATACATTTTTCTTTATCTATCACGTGCGGCTGCCTGCGCTCGCCGGAAATGGCCCCAACCGGGCATACCTTGGCGCAAAGGCCGCATCCTTTACATTTTTCCGCTATTATTTCATAGCTTATGAGCGCTCGGCAGGCTCCCGCAGGACATTTCTTTTCCTTAATGTGGGCTTCGTACTCGTGCCTGAAGTATCTCAATGTAGAAAGCACCGGGTTCGGCGCTGTCTGGCCCAAACCACATAAGGCCGAAGCCTTTATATTCTTGGCCAATGTCTCCAAAAGCTCGATATCTCCTTCTCGACCTTCGCCATTGGTTATCCTCTCCAGAATTTCAAGCATCCTCTTTGTGCCGATCCTGCAGGGCGGGCACTTTCCGCAGGACTCGTCCTGGGTGAACGTGAGGAAGAACTTGGCTATATCTACCATGCAGGTATCTTCGTCCATCACTATCATACCGCCTGAACCCATCATCGAGCCGGCCTGCGTCAAAGTATCGTATTCTATCGGCATATCAAGAAGTTCGGCCGGTATACATCCACCCGAAGGTCCGCCGGTCTGAACCGCTTTGAATTTCTTCCCGTTCGGAATACCACCGCCGATATCGTATATAACTTCCCTAAGAGTCATCCCCATCGGGATTTCCACAAGCCCCGTATTGTTTATCTTTCCGCCTATTGCAAACACCTTCGTGCCCTTGCTTCTTTCGGTTCCAATGCTTGCAAACCATTCGGCGCCGTTCAATATTATCGGCGGGATGTTGGCGAAAGTTTCTACGTTGTTTATCAACGTTGGCTTACCCCACAGCCCTTCAATCGCCGGGAACGGTGGCCTGGGCCTTGGCTCGCCCCTCCTTCCTTCAATCGATGCCAGTAGCGCCGTCTCTTCTCCGCATACGAAAGCTCCGGAACCGAGGCGTAAGAAAATATCAAACTCGAATCCAGTTCCGAGGATATTTTTGCCCAAAAGTCCCCTCTCTCTCGCCTGTTCAATGGCTATTTCAAGCCTCTTTACTGCCAAGGGGTATTCGGCACGGACATATATATAACCTTCCTTTGCCCCTATGGCGTACCCAGCAATAGCCATGGCTTCCAGCACAGTATGCGGGTCTCCTTCGAGAATGCTCCTGTCCATGAAAGCACCAGGGTCACCTTCGTCTCCGTTGCATACCACGTACTTCACGTCTCCCGGCGCATCCTTCGCAAACTGCCATTTTCTTCCTGTCGGGAAGCCTCCGCCTCCTCTGCCCCTGAGACCCGATTTTGTAACCTCGTCGATAACCTGCTGGGGCGTCATTTCTGTTAAAACCTTGGCAAGTGCTCTGTACCCGTCGTTTGCTATATATTCTTCTATGACTTCGGGGTTTATAAGGCCGCAGTTCCTAAGTGCGATTCTCTTTTGCCTTTTATAAAAGTTTATGTCGGTTAGGGCCCTCATCCTCTCTTCTGCGGCATGCTCTTTATAAAGGAGCCTTTCCACTATCCTGCCCTTTACCAGATGTTCTTCTACTATTTCAGGCACATCCTCTGCCTTAACCTTGCAATAGTAAGTCCCTTCAGGATAAATTATGATGTTCGGCCCCAGCTCACAAAGGCCAAGGCAGCCTGTCAATAGCACCTTTACCTCTTTTGAAAGACCCCTTTTTTCTATCTCCTTTTCAAAGGCTTCCATAACGGGCTCGCTTCCGGAGGCCGTACATCCGGTCCCCCTGCAGACGAGTACATGCGCCCTGTAAAACTCCATTTTAATCCCCTCCGAGCGTAAAAATATTTTTTATATATTGGGAATTACCCATTCGTCGATGACCTGGTTATTGACCACATGCCTTGCCACTATTTGCCTTGCCTTTTCAGGATTTACGTTGACGTAAGTCACTTTAGGCTGGTCGGGCTTTATTACATCCACCAAAGGTTCAAACCTGCACATGCCAATACATCCGGTTTCCGTGACAACGACATCGGTTAGATTTCTCTTTTTTATTTCGTCCAGTATCGCCATAAGGACTTCTCTTGCCCCAGCAGATATACCACAGGTACCCATCCCTACAACTACCCGCGTTTTATTTTCGTTGTCCTTTCTGAGATTTATAAGCTCTCTCGCCTGATCCCTTATTTTTTCAAGTTCTTCTATAGACTTTATGACTCCCATCTTTCAGCACCCCCATCCAATTTGTCCAAATTTTCCCTTAGAAATCTTAAAATCCAGTCAATCACTAAAGGATTATTTATCGGCACTTCTTGAAGCTTCTCTTTCAGCTCTTTTGTGCTGAAGCAAAAGATTCTACCATCCCTTACATGTGTGTAATGAAAATCCACTTCTGGGTGAAGTGCCACTAATGCAGATATCGTCCTAGCCATATCACCCAGCGGCTGTAGGTCAATGTGGCTTTTTTGAAACCATACTCTTACTGTTGTACCCACATTGGGAATTGATTCTATGGCAAGGTCTCCTCCTGTTGCTCTTGAAGCTTGGGCCAATAGCGGAAGACCAAGTCCCACCTTCCTTTCAGTTTTCGTTGTAAAGAATGGGTCGATTGCTTTTTTTACCGTTTCTTCGTCCATTCCCCTGCCATTGTCTTTTATTTCAATCGACAAAACATCCTTCTTAGAATCCTCCACTATTTTTATATTTACATCCGTGGCCCCAGCCCGCAGGGAGTTTTCAACGATGTCAAGGACGTGCAAGGACAATTCTTTCATCTTGCTCACTCGTAGTTTTTCAGAATTTCTGGCACTTTGTCCGGCGTCATCCTGCCGTAAACATCGTCGTTTATTATTACTACCGGTGCAAGTCCGCATGCACCCACGCACCTGCAAGCATCCAATGAAAATTTTAAGTCATCGGTGGTATCTCCTACTCTTATGCCCAGTTCTTGCTCGATCCTTGCCAAAACTTTGTCCGCTCCTTTTACATAACATGCAGTGCCCAGGCAGGTTCTTATCTGGTACTTCCCTCGGGGTTTTAAGTTGAAAAATGAATAAAATGTAGTAGTGCTGTAAACTTCGCTGAGCGTCACATTTAACGCTTCTGCTACAAGCTTTTGCACTTCTATTGGGAGATAACCAACTATTTTTTGAGCTTCCTGTAGAGCCTGCAGTAGTGCCCCCCTTTGGCCTTTGTATTTTTCCAGCATCTTTTCAACTTCCCTGAGTTTTTCTGCCAACTCCGCATCTTTTTTGGCCGCAAGTTCCATGGCCATCAACCCTCCCGCTTTAGATTAATGTTATTGTTTATACTTTCACAATAAATCACAACTAAAATTGATCTTTAAGGATAACCCTCCTTCCACTCCGGCCTTTGAATGCTTTTCCTAACTCATCAAAGGTCGGTTCTTCTAAGAGAAAGTAAGTCTTTCTAAATACCATATCTTTAAGGCAGTGGGCATCGGAAGAAAATACTACGCTATACCTTGTAAAAATATCCGGAAATTTATTTCTAGCTTCATCAACCGATATATTTTTAGAAAATTCTACAGCATCTATCTTCATGTCCTCCGGTATGAAACCCAACTGCCCTATTATGCCAAAACTCATCCTCTCCGCATGTGCAGGTATCACTATCCCCCCTAATTCCACTACTTTTTCTGACACATTATCTATCGAAAGGCCTACAGATGCTATGAGCAACCTATCTTCTTCACCAATCACATTGCCCATTTTATCCACCACGTACTGGCGTCCCAGCCTTTTAGGGTCGTTTTTCCGAGGAGGAAGGTGTTGGTAAATGAAATCCTCAAATTCCATTGCCAATTCTAGGTTCTCAAAATAGCAAAGCACGTGAACTTCTTCTCTGGTCTGAACTTCAATCCCCGGGAGTATCAGTCCATCAAAATCACAGGATGCCTCCATTACAGCAGATAAGTTTTTTGCTGAATTATGGTCGGCTATTCCTAAAATCTTAATCCCCATAAGCTTTGCCATATTTAAAATATTCGGGGGAACCATCTCGTCTTCTGCACACGGAGAAAGGCATGTGTGCACGTGGAGATCTGCAGGAAATTCCCTTAGCATTTTTCCCTGTCCTTTGACAATACATTATACAGTATTCCACATATTTCGAAAATTGACATTTTAGTTGAAAATATCGGTATATTTTCTTCCTCAGCTTTTTTGACCGTATTTTCCTCAACTTCAACGCCTTCTGCCACAATTATCCCCGCAAGGCCAAGTAGCGCCGCCACAGCCACTATGTTTGGATGGCTCTGCACTGTAATCCAAATTTGATTTTCAGCAGCGTGCCCCATCACCCAACTGAGAAGGTCGGAAGCGTATGCACCAGTTACTTTTCTTTCCAAATTCGTTCCCTTCGTCACAAGATTCAGCGAGAACCTTGCCCCTAGCTCCTCTAAAGTCATAATTCTTCACCTCTTTTCTTATCTTAACCTTCCATCGTAGGGGGCAATTTCTGTGATAATTCCATTACTTCTTCAACAAGCTGCCTCACCTTTTCCCTTAGTTTAAAAACGCAGTCGGTCTCATTTGCTCTACCCTGCACTATATCTTCCGCCAGCGCCCTGCAGTTAGGCGAACCACAGCTTCCGCAATCAAGGCCGGGCAATTCCTTCAAGATCCTTTCCAAAAGTTCCATCTTTTTAATGGCCTTGGCCATATCTTCGTCCAGCTTCATCGCAGGAACGGGTTTTATCTCTTCTTCGAAAAAGTGGTAACCTTTTTTAAAGTCCTCTATTACTGCCGCTTCATCTATCCCTGTTTTACTTGCCAACTTTTCTGCCATCTTTTTCAATCTCACACCGGCGATAAACCTGTTTTCGGGTGTAAGCACCCCTCCCACGCATCCGCCGCTGCATGCCTGCAGTTCCAGATAATCTATATCGGCGAGCCTCCCCAATTCCACTTCTTCTAAAACTTCAATGCAATCGTGTATACCATCGACAGCCAGGCGGTTGCCAAAATCCAATGCCTCGTTTTCTCCTCCCGCCCGTCCCCATCCAACCCCCATGCTGCCGGAAGTTCCAAAAATAGAATGGTGAGTACCTTTGCCGATGTTTTTCAGCACCTTTGCGTAAACCTTGCTCATTGAAAGTACCCCGTCAACGTAAGACTTAGAAGCGCCGATGGGCTGCTTTACCGCCGTCACTTTTGCTGGACATGGACTTATGAAGAAGGCTCCTATTTCCCGGTCCTCCAATCCGTACAGTTTTTTTACAGTTTCCTTAGCTCTTTTAGCGGCTATTTCCACCGGAGCCTTTACCGGCACTATGTTCCTTATAAGCCCCGGAAAACGAACTCTGATCAGGCGCAAAACTGCCGGACATGATGAAGAAATAAAGGGCCTTATATCCTTGTTTTTCATTATATATTCCCTTATAGCAGCGGTAACTTCTTCTGCAGCCAAAGGAACCTCATATACTTCGTCAAAGCCAGAAGCCCTTAAAGCGGCATTTATTGCCTCCTTGGTGGCGCCTTCCTTAAATTGCGCGTAAAAACTGGGTGCCGGCAAAGCTATCGTAAATTTGTAATCCTTTAACATGTCAATATTGTCAGTTGCCGCAAACTTAGCTTGATTTGGACAAACCCTAATGCACTCGCCGCAGTCTATGCACTTTTCTTGCATTATGAAGGCTTTGCCGTTTCGCACTCTAATGGCCTCTGTGGGACAACCTTTTATGCAGTTGGTGCACCCTTTGCATTTTTCTATATCCAGCGTAACCGAATGGTAAAAATTCATTGCTCCACCAGCTTTCTAAGCCCTTGCTATAAATAGATTTTCATTTTCACTTTTGTGCCTTTTGCGACAACAGAAGTTATTTCAAAAACGTCTGAGAATTTCTTCATATTCGGCAGCCCCATTCCAGCTCCAAATCCCATTTCTCTTATACGCTCGGGAGCTGTCGAATATCCCTCCTGCATGGCCAATTCTATATTCTCTATGCCAGGTCCCTCATCTTCTGCCGTTATTTCTATGCAGTAGGGTGTTACTTCAAATATCAACTTTCCCCTGAAAGCATGGATGACTATATTCATCTCCGCTTCATAAGCAACTATTGATGCCCTTCTCATTGCAGAGGGGTTGACGCCCAATTGTTTTAAGACTTTCTTCGCTTGTTCCGTAGCTCTCCCCGCATTCTCGAAATCTCCTCCGTGCACTTCATATACCAGGCGCATAGTGCCAGGTACATTTTCGCTTGAGTTTTGTTCTTCTTGAACTTTCCTTGCTAAAAAGTCCCCTTTCAAACCCGCTTCATAGAGAAGCCCACAACTTTCGTAAAGCGGAAAATCTGTGCAAAGGAGAGGAATACCCCTCTCCTTTGCCAGCTCTATTACATCGCCGGTCGGGCACTTCCCCCTAACGAAAATTATAGCCGCAAATTCTGACATGCCAGCAGTCTGTATTATCTGTCGATGGGTTAAACCAGTCAGCAAAACTGCGTTTCTCTTCGTATCAGCTAATATGTCGCTGATGAGGTCAGCACCGCACGCGTTCGTGATTTCCAATTCTAACGCACCATCATCTCCCGTTAGAACCTCGGCCTTGAGAATCTCCTTTATCTTCTTAAGTTTCATCGAGATTCACCCAAATGAAACGTTAGGTATTCAAGCTGTGAGGCCAAATCTACCCTCCTTAACACAATACCTTCAGGGACCGAGATATTTGCCGGCGCAAAATTTATTATCCCTTTAATTCCACAATCTACCATGAAATCCACTACTTCCTGGGCAGAAGCTGCGGGTACCGCTACTATTCCTAATTTTATCGAAAGGTCTTTAACTTTTTCCTTCAGCTCTTGAAGTGGTCTTATTTCTATCTCCCCTACTTTATTCCCTATCTTCGCAGGGTCAACGTCGAAAATGCCTACTATGTCAAAACCCCTTTCGGCAAATCCACCATACATAGCGAGGGCTGCCCCCAAGCGCCCTGCACCAATTATTATCACCGGCCAGCGCCTGTCGAGCCCTAAAATCTTCATGATGTAGTTATAGAGCTCCCTAGGATTATAACCCACGCCTCTCGTTCCGAATTCCCCGAAGTAGGCCAGGTCTTTCCTAACCTGAGCAGGAGTGACTCCAGTCGCTTTTGCTATCTGTTGAGAAGAAACAGTGGAAATTCCCTTTTCGTCAGCTTCTTTTAAATAACGCGAATAGGCAGTGAGCCTCCCTACAGTAGCTTCAGGTATTTTGAATTTTTTAAACAACCAAATCACTCCTTGTATTCATTTTATCATAATATACTTGTTTTTACAATATTAAAAGAGAAAAAAATCACAGTTTGTTAATTTTTTAACAATGCATTTAACTACTATTTTTTGAGAGTATAGTCGTTATCGGTTATTTTAAAATTAAGCTCTTTAACACCGGATGAGACGTATACTTCTTTGTCTTTCGTTACAAAAATCGCCTCTATATCCGGCAAGTTTTCAACCAGTTCCATGCCGCGCTGTAAACCCAGCGAAAAAACGGCAGTAGAAAGTGCATCAGCATCTATAGAACTATTCCCTATTATTGTCACGCTCACTAAGCCGTTTTCGACTGGATATCCCGTCAAAGTGTCGAGTATATGATGATATCTTTTTCCTCCCTCTTCGAAAAACCTTTCGTACACTCCTGATGTGACCAAAGTCTTATTTTCAGCTTCTATAGTGGCAAATATCTCTCCTCTCGGCTTAAACGGGTCCTGTATACCTATTTTCCATAGCTGTCCGTTCGGCTTTCTTCCGAGTACGTACACATTTCCACCGAGGTCTGCCACTGCACTTTTCATTCCCCTTTCCTTTAATACCTTTATAACTTCATCCGCTGCATAACCTTTCGCAATACCGCCAAGGTCTATAGCCATTCCGGGCTTTTTTAGCATAATAGTTTTTTCGTTCTCATCGAGCAAAACATCCCTGTAATTTATAAGCTTAAGGGCTTCTATTATTTCGCTTTTCTCGGGTACGTGCGCTTTATCGGTGCCAATACCCCACAGATTCACCAAAGGTCCGACGGTTATATCAAACTTTCCACCGGATAGGTCCGAAAAGTAAAGTCCCCTTTTTATCACGAAAAAGGTATCGGAGCTGACTTTTACGGGATTCTTACCCGCCGCTTCATTTACCGCCGTAACCTCGCTGTCGCTCGCCCTCGCGTTCATCTTTTTGTCTATCTGTCCGATCCTCTCAAAAGCAGCGTCAATCGCTTCCGACGCCCCATCGCCGTATGCCGAAATTTTGATAAGCGTATCGAGCTGAAAATTTGTCTTCACCACCGGCTTGTCCTCAGAACGGCTACAGGAGGTTAAAATGAATATAAGCGCAGAAAGAATGATGCAAGTTAAGATTCTCCTTCTCATCTTCAAAAGGCGACAAGTCTTGTCGCATCCACCCCCTTTTCTCAATTTCATACACTATTATATCAATAAATTGATATCCTTCAAATGTTCAATCAAATATTTTTTTGTACCAATATTTTTTGCTATTACTCTCTCTATTTCAACAAAATACTGTACATAGTAACTTTATCTAATTTTATCCCCATTTCCTTTGCTTTCTTTATTAGAACATTATACCTGAACATTGCTGCTTCCAGCCGTGCAATGGCGGCATCTATTTCTTCCGGCTCATTTTTTGCCCACTGAAAGGCTTTTTCAGCTATCTGGAGTTCATTTTTCGCTTCCTCAATTTCCCTCAGGATGGATTTATTGTCCTTTTTAGGACGATTGCAGTTACACTTTTTCGCCATAAAATAGCCCCCTTCTATAATCCATATATATTCACCGAAGGGGGCAAAACTTCAACCAACTTCGACTAATTCTTCAAAATACTTCTTACTTTACCAATCAGGTAAAGTGAACCAGCGAAGACCACCAAATCCTCGGAAGAGGCCATATCCAGTGCCGCTTTAACAGCTTTTTCTATATCGTCGCTTTCGTATACTTCCGGAGTTTTTCCAAAAGTAAGTTTCCTAATTGATTCTGCAAGCTCTGCTGCCGACAACGCCCTTGGGCTATCAGGTCTTGTGGTGATTATCGAATCTGCTATCGGAGTTATTTCACTCAACATATCAACGTAATCCTTATCACTTAAAATGCCTATCACGAGTATAATCCTCTTTTCGGGGAAATATTTCAATAAAGCTTCTTTTAGCACCCGAATCCCTGCAATGTTGTGAGCACCGTCGATCAACACGTAAGGATTTTCTTTCAATATCTCTAGTCTCCCGGGCCATCGGGCTTTTTCAAGGCCTTTTCTCACCGCTTCAGAAGGTATATCAATTCCATAGCGCTGCAGGGCTTCTACCGCAACCACCGCAGTAGCAGCATTGTCCAGTTGATGGTCCCCTAAAAGCCTTATTTTCAGTTGTTGGTAATTGTGCTTTGAAGTCTTGAGGTCAAAAGTCTGGCCTTCCACACCCCAATTTATTAGGCGGTAGCTCGCCTCTTTTTCAACCTTCACCAGCGATGAGTTCAGCTTACTGCACGTTTCTTCGATAACCTTCATGGCTTCCTCATCCTGCGGTGCAGTTACCGTAGCCCTGCCTGGTTTGATTATTCCGCACTTTTCCCTTGCAATTTCTGTCAGCGTGCTGCCAAGGTACTGCTGGTGGTCGTAGCTGATGGGTGTGATGACACTTACAAGAGGAGTTATTACGTTGGTCGCATCGAACCTTCCACCCATCCCCACTTCCAGCACCAGGAAATCCACCTTTTGTTCCTTGAAGTAAAGAAAACCGAGAGCCGTCACTACTTCGAACTCTGTGGGGACACTCCAGCCCTTTTTTTCCATCTCTTCGACCGCGTTTTTCACCTTTTCGGTGAGCCTTGCGATGTCATCGTCGGGGATATTTCGGCCGTCAACCTTTATCCTCTCGTTGAACACTTCCAGGTAGGGCGAAATATAAAGCCCAACCCGGTAACCTGCAGCCCTCAAAATAGAATCTATCATGGCGCAGGTAGAACCCTTGCCGTTGGTGCCAGCCACGTGTAATATTTTGATTCCTTCCTGGGGATTTCCCAGGATTTCTAGCAATTTTTTTATTCTATCCAATCCTAACCTTATACCGAATTTTGTAAGTCCATGAATATACTCTAGGGCTTCCTTATAACTCAGCATGAGGATATCTCCTTTCAACTTCCTCCACTAAGTATTTTCAATCTAGCCTCTATGCGCTTTAGTATATCGAGATAGTCCTTCTCCTTTTGCTTTTCCTTTTCCACAACATCCTTCGGAGCTTTTGCGAGGAAATTGTGGTTTGAAAGTTTTTTCCTGACTGATGCAATTTCTTTTTCCAAATCCGACTTTTCCTTTTGTAACCTTGCGACTTCTGCTTCCAGGTCCACCAGCCCCTCCATGGGGATGAATATTTCCGCACCCCTTATGACGCAGCTCATGGCTTTGCCGGGGGCAGGATTTCCTTCAGGGATGAAATCTGCTTCTGAAACTTTTGCTAGGGCCTTTATTATTTCAATGTTTTGCCTAAGCAGCTCGTGGGTTTTTGCATCACCAGTTCTAACCACCGCTTTTGCCTTCTTGGAAGGAGGCACGTTCATCTCCGCTCTGATGTTTCTGATGCCTCTCACCGCATCCATGAGAAGTTGCATATTGACTGCATCTTCAAATTGCCAATCGGGTCTGTATTCCGGCCAGGCTGACACCATTATGCTCCTTCCCTCATGTGGCAGGTGCTGCCATATCTCTTCCGTGATAAAAGGCATGAATGGGTGCAGCAGCCTCAAAACTCTCTCCAGCACCGTATAAAGCACCTGCTTGGTTCTCATTTTTGCCGATTCGTCCTCGCCGTAAAGGTCTATCTTTGCCATTTCGATGTACCAGTCGCAAAACTCGCTCCAGAAAAAGTCGTAGACCTTCTGGGCCGCCATCCCGACCTCAAATCTTTCTAAAAACTCCGTAACGTCCCTCGTCACATCGTTGAGCCTTGACAAAATCCAGCGGTCCTTGAGCGACAGCTTATCAATTTCTACCTCTCCTGGTTCGAAATCTTCCAGGTTCATCATCACGAAGCGGGAAGCGTTCCATATCTTGTTTGCAAAATTCCTGCTGTGCTCCGCTTTCTCCCACGAAAACCTTATATCGTTTCCCGGAGTGTTGCCAGTGCAAAGTGCGAATCTAAGGGTGTCAGCACCGTACTTTTCTATGACCTCCAACGGGTCTATGCCGTTGCCCAGAGATTTGCTCATCTTGCGACCCTGAGCGTCTCTCACAAGGCCGGTTATCGCCACGTATTTAAACGGTTCTTTTTTCATGAATTCCATCGCCATAAATATCATGCGGGCCACCCAGAAGAATATGATATCATAGCCAGTGACCAGCACTGTGGTCGGGTAAAAATAATCGAGGTCCTCAGTCTGGTCAGGCCACCCCAAGGTGGAGAAGGGCCATAGTGCCGAACTGAACCAGGTATCCAAAACATCGGGGTCCTGTTCCAAAGAAGTTCCGCCGCATTTTGTGCATTTTGCAGGGGTTTCCCGAGAAACTATGGTTTCTCCGCAATCCTGGCAATACCAGGCGGGAATCCTGTGACCCCACCAGAGCTGCCTTGAAATACACCAGTCGTGGATATTCTCTAGCCAGTTAATGTAAATTTTTGTAAACCTCTCCGGTACGAACTGCACCTTTCCCTGCTTTACTACCTCTATGGCGGGCTCCGCCAGAGGCTTCATCCTGACGAACCATTGCTTTGAAACCATTGGCTCTACAACGGTATCGCACCTGTAACACTTGCCGACGCTGTGGGTTAGGTCTTCTATCTTTGCCATGAAGTCTTTTTCTTTCAATTCTTCTACCATAGCCTTCCGGCACTCGTACCTGTCTTGTCCTTTAAACTTTCCTGCGCTTTCGTTCATCCGCCCTTCTTCATCCATCACCTTGATTATAGGCAATCCGTGCCTGAGGCCTATTTCAAAGTCGTTGGGGTCATGGCCAGGGGTTATCTTCACGGCACCGGTGCCGAACTGCATATCCACGTACTCGTCGGCGATTACAGGAATTTCCCTTCCCACCAGCGGCAATATCACGGTCTTTCCGATATATGCCCTGTACCTTTCATCGGCGGGATTTACTGCTACCGCCGTATCTCCCAAGATGGTCTCTGGCCTGGTGGTCGCCACCGTTATGTGCCCCGAACCATCGCTAAAGGGGTATTTCACGTAATAGAGCTTATCCTGCCTTTCCTCGTGTTCCACCTCTATATCGGAAAGAGTGGTCTTGCAGGTGGGGCACCAGTTTACGATATAATCGCCCCGGTATATCAGGCCCTTTTCGTAAAGCCTCACGAACACTTCCCTCACGGCACGGCTGAGCCCTTCGTCCAGGGTAAATCTGAACCTTGACCAGTCACAAGAAGCTCCGAGTTTTTTCAGCTGGTTTACTATGGTGTTGCCGTACTTTTCCTTCCAGGCCCAAACCCTCTCGAGGAACTTTTCCCTTCCGAGGTCGTATTTGGAAAGCCCTTCCTCCGCCAACTGCTCCTTCACCTTAGCTTCCGTAGCAATCCCCGCATGGTCGGTGCCGGGCAGCCACAGCGTCGGATATCCTTTCATTCTTTTATACCTTATCAGGATGTCCTGGATGGTGTTGTTCAGAGCATGTCCGAGATGGAGGTTGCCGGTCACGTTGGGCGGAGGGATAACTATGGTGAAGGGTTCCTTCTCCGGCTCGATCTTCGCCCTGAAAAACTCGTTTTCTTCCCAGAACTTATACCATTTTTCCTCTACCTTCTTAGGGTCGTAAACGGAAGGAATATCGGAAAAAGCCATTATGATACATCTCCTCCTTTCAATACTCGAGAAAAACTTAAGGCCTTTCGCCCTGATTTAAGGACGAAAGGCCTCTTTCGCGGTACCACCTTAGTTCCCGGACTTTCAAATCCGGGCTCTCAAAAATATAACGGTAAAAACCGGCTCCAGCTACTTTTCGCCGAAGCGGCTCAGGGGCGACCTTCAAAAGCTGCCCTTAAGAAGGCTTTCAGCCAGTGGCCTCCCTCTCTTTATAAGGGCGGGCTTCCTACTCCTCCCCGTCAAAGCCTTTGAAATCTCAATTTTATTGTATATTTTACCTTCAGGCTCTTGCTTTGTCAAGGGCATCTAGCTTTTTCACACGATCGGCATTTCAAACCCAGGCACTCACGCTTATTCTCAACAAAAACCTTATCCACACAAGCATCTGGCGATATATGCCGTCCTCAATCCTTTTGGGACTGCAATTTATGCACGCTGCCGCTGTCTATTGGTCAAAAAGTCCCTAAATCATTAATTATTTCTTCCACAGTACTGACTGCATCCTCGGCCAATTCCACGGCTTTTGTAGCTATTTCCCTATTATACACCTTCGCGGGAATACCGTCCGGCAGGCCGTTAGGATATCTTGTGGGAATGTAATAGCCGTCTAATACAGACCATTTTTCACACTTTTCTCCTATCTTTTCATCATATTGGGCGGCCTTCCGGGCTAATACGTTCACCGAATGGCCCAGGACTATAGCTTCCCCCATAGCATATAAAAGAGCTTTAATGGCTTTTTCAGCCACTTGCTGGGCTAAAAAGCAAGCGATATGGTAGCCGCCTTGTTCAGCCAACATCCTTGCCCACTTCAAGTCTTCTTTTGCCTGTTCCAGCCATCTCTTACCCTCTTCCATCCCCGACCTTCTCATACAGCACCCTCCCCTCGGCAGCAGCCCTTCTGAAAAAAGGCTTTTCCTTTATAGTTTGCCATTCTTCAGGCGTATAAACAAGTATATCTGCAGCTACTCTAGGAGCTATTTTCCTATAGATAAAACCTATCCGCTCGATAAAGGGCAAATCGCTCTTTAAAATAGCTATAATATCAAGATCGGTAAAAAGGTCCTCACGCCCACCGGCATAAGACCCGAAGAGCAATATTTTTTCCGCTCCGAGCTTTTTTAGTTCTGCTGTGATTCTTTCCAGTTCACTTTTCAGCAGAGCTTTGTACTCTTTTTCCGTCCTTTTTACATCCATTGCCCTCATTCCCTAGGAAATAATTGTGGAGGTTATTATTATGTTTCATATTAGCATAATAGCAAATTTTTGTAAATAAAAGCCTTTTTCCCTGCAAATCCTCTCTTACAATTATATATATAATCCTAAAGTAAGGTGAATTCTTTCAGTCAATTTTTGCGCCGTTGATATCTTTTGTATTGAAAATATGTTCTTGTCCTTCTGATATATTTACTCTTGCGGATCGTTTTTCGATCTCTTCGGAACTTCCAAACTATCTCGCCGATATTTTGCCCTTTTATAAAAGAAGCTTTTCTGATATCATCAGCCGTCATATCAATCCGCCCTCAGAACAAAAGTATTGCCGGTTTCGAAGCACTTAAGTCCCCGCGAAAAGACGACGCAACCGACAACGTTCAGGAGTACAGCGAATCTCAGGCTCCCCAGTATCCACCAATAAACCCGGTTATAAATCACCTGAACGGGGACGTAAGAGATGAAACCCGCAGGAATTACGGTGAATATTATCCATTTGGCCGCTCCCCTGAATATCCAGTTGGGGTACGTGTTGAAGGTGATCAGGGCGTTGTATAATTCTGTACCGATACCGTCGGCTGACTTGAGGAAAAAGCCAAGTGAACCTAGGATGAGGAGAAAGCCGTGGATGATTGCAGCCGAGATCACCGACATCAGCAAGAATAATAAAATCGCCAGCAATTCAGGTTTCAGTATTATAAAGCTGATAAACCATATTGCGGCTTCCAGCAAATCTATAAGCTGCATTCTGGCGATCAAGAGGTGAAAGAGTGCATTTTTAGGTCTTACAAGGTAGTACTCCAGCTTGCCCTCGTTGATAATCGCCGGGACCTTGTAAACATTGTAGAACACGCTGACCAACGCCAAAGCAACGTTCAGAACGGCCCATATAGTGAATAAATGGACGAACTGCCATTCGGAAATATTGGGAAACCTCCTGAAAAACACCCACCAGAAGACCAGCCAGATGGCACTGTTTAAGAGGGAGCCGAACAGGGCTATAAGACTACTGACCCTGTATTCCAAAAGCTCTTTAGCGTTAACGTGAAAGTAACCCAAAAACAGCCCTAGGTATTTACCCGCCGTTAACATCCAGGCGTTTCACCCCCATCCGGTATACTGACATCCCGATAAAGAATAGCAAAATGCATATAAAAATCTGTTCCGCCATAAGGCTCCAAACTTGAGTAATGTCACAATCTACAAACAATTTGGCAGGGGCGTATACCATAAACCGGAAAGGAAGCCACTCCGACAGCCTGCGGAGAAAAGGCGGAAACAAAGTAATGGGTATTATCATTCCTCCAAGCAGCATCTGCAGCCTGGAATAAACCAGGAAAAAGGGTGATACATCCTCCACCCAGAACGCGAGAAACCCGACGGTGATCATTCCGATCAGGTCGGCCAGCATCGCTAGGGCCACCGTTACCATAAGAAAAGGCAACGCAGATAAGCCAGGAAGGTATGGTCCTATCATAACGGACATGACGGCATATCCCACCATAAGGGTGGATATGAACCTCACCATCCGTTCCCCGAAACTTACGCTCAACTGAAATAATAGATAGTTATAAGGCCGGGCGAGGGTATAGCTGACGGCTCCGGTTCGAATATCCTCTTCCACTTTCTGATACACCCTGGGGCGCGAAATAACGATGGACTCGGTAAATACCAGGTACCAGAGCATCTGTTTCAGGTCAAACCCGCCAATCACTCCGGCGCCGGAGCGGCTGTAGGTTACCGTCCATAGATTGACGAATAAAAACAGGATAACCACCAGGAACCCCGACCTGAAAATCACTTCGGAAGTATACGCCAGGTAATTCTTTGCGCTCAAAGCGGCAGCAGCTAAGTATTTATCCATCGATTTGAGCATTCTGCTCCGCCTCCCGCCCAGCCAGGTAACCCGAAAGGTAAATGTGCTGGATTATTGATTCCAGAGGAGGGTCCTGAATGGTTATGTTCCGGACCGTGTTGTGCGCAACTATTCGGCTCACCACTTCGTTTACATCACACGTTTTTAAATCTACTTCTAATCTCACCACAGGCCCATTTTGATCGATTACCCTGGCCCCCGGCAGGAGGTTCCAATCGCTGGGCTGTTCCGCAAACTCAATTTCAACAATCTTGGAATGGAAAAAGCTCTTCCTCATTTCCCTTATTTTCGACTCCAGTACGATTCTGCCCTCGTTGAGAACGATGACATCCTCGCAGATCCGCTCAATGTCGTCAGTGTCATGGGAGGTAAGAATTATGGTCACGTTTTTACGCTGGTTAAGGTCCTTTAAAATATCTATCACCATGGACCTAGCCACCACGTCCAGGCCGATAGTCGGTTCGTCCAAAAACAGTATCTCCGGCTTATGGATGAGAGCTGCAGCGATCTCGCAGCGCATGCGCTGTCCCAGGGAAAGCTTGCGTACCGGTTGGTAGAGGAAGGTGCTGAGATCGAATAAATCGATCAGCTCCTTCATTCGCTCTTTGAGCTCGCTTCGGTCTATATCGTATATTCTACCCAGCAAATGATAGGTATCTATGGGAGGCAGGTGGTACCACAATTGGGACCTCTGACCTAATACAGAGGAAATACGGTACGCCAATCTGCTGCGGTCTTTAAAAGGGTCCATTCCAAGAACCTTTATGCTGCCCTGCGTCGGGCTCAAGATACCGCACAACAGTTTTATCATTGTCGATTTGCCTGCACCGTTGGGTCCTATCAGCGCCAGAGCCCGGCCGGGTTCCACTTTGAACGAGACGTCTTTTACCGCCTCTATCACCTGCCGCTCTCGACGCGTCCACCCCTTGATCTTCCATAGGGTATAGTGTTTTGAAACGTGGTTGACCTCTTTACACAAAGGACTCACCTTTCCTTAAACGAAAAGTTAACGCCTTCATAAAAACACTGGACAGGGTAAATTTCATTAATTAAACTGTTATTGTATTTGGACGGGAAATTTAAATCATGGCCAGGCATGCGAATGGATTAAAATTTTAAACCCGTTTCAAATGTATAAAATTCCTTTATTTGCTAGAAGCAGAAAATCGCCGACATCAAGCTACCGTTGCGATGTTTCGGAATTCACACACTTGACAATCACCTTCCTCTTCCTTGGGCCGTCAAATTCGCAGAAAAGCACGCCCTGCCAGGTGCCAAGGACGGGCCTGCCATCTTCTATCGCTAAAACTACGGAGCTTCCCACAAGCGTCGCCTTTATGTGGGCATCGGAGTTTCCTTCCACGTGCCTATAGTTACCCCTTTGCGGGATAAGCTTCTCCAGAGTGTTTATTATATCGGTTTTGACATCGTCATCGGCGTTTTCGTTTATGGTCACCCCTGCCGTGGTATGGGGTACGAAAATGAGGCATAGCCCGTCCTTTACCCCAGATTCCGATACGGCCTTTTTTACCTCGTCGGTTATATCCACCATCTGATTCCTGGCAGTTGTCTTCACTTCGATTTCTATCATAACCCTCCTTAATCATCTAAGCCGTAATAAAACTTTACAGCCTAGACGGCTGGGGTATTTATAGTCCGCCTTTCAGGTTGCCTCAGCCCCAGCAGGCGGTTTTTGAGGCAAACATTATGCAGGAAAACCCCGCTTTAATCGCGGGGTTTTATCTTTTCTCTGCATTTGCTTGTTATTTATTCCTGAGGGATTTCAGTTCCGGGTTCTTGCCCGGCCGTTTCTTCAGAAGTTTGCTGGTTTGAGGTGCTTTCCTGAGTGATATTCTCTTGTGTGACATCCTCTTGTGCGACATTCTCTTGGCTAGTTTCCGTTTCCTGAGGTTCTTCTATGTCTATGTCCTCGGTATCCGGATTGTAGTTTACCTTTTTGCCGAGAGTTTCACTAATGAACCTGAGCGGCACGAACGTCCTGTTGATTATAAGTTGGGCGGGCACATCTATGGTTACAGGATTGTCGTTGACGTACACCGTGGTACTCCCGATAACTATTGTGATTTTAACGTCCCCTTTTTCTATATACACAGCCTTTGCAACTTCATCCCAGCTCACTGTAGCCCCAAAACCGTTCATGATAGCCCGAATCGGTATTAATGTCCTTCCGTCCTTAATAACCGGCGGGACGTCAAATTTTATTTCCTTATTGTTGATTCTCACCCTGCCCCTGAGCTTTTTCATGCTGCCCCAACTTATCTTAGCCTGCTCTTTTGTCCTGTTTTCGGCTTGCACCTGGAGCTTTTTTTCCTTCCCTGCATTGCTCAATTTATTGTTTTCCTGGAGTTTGACTTCAGCCTTAGCTTTTACTTCTGTCCCCTTCCCTTTTGGATTGGGCGCTGCGAAGGCAAGTGAGGAAATGATAAGAAGGAAAATCAGACTGACGCTTAAAATTCTTATAGCTCTTCTCCTCAACTCGATCCCCCTCCATAAGTTTTTATCCTTTTTTTCAATTACAATATACGAAAAACGGATTTTATTTTTTGGGGTAATTTTTACTATTCGCTTTGAGTTTTAATGTCAGTTTCTTTGATTTTTAAAAATTTCTTAATCACCTTTATCTCTTGCTGCAATTTTTTTATATTAATTGGTAACTCCCATTTTGGTAATGCCTTTACCCTTGCAATATCCACAGCACTCTCACCAAATATATAGCTTATAGCAAGGATTACCAATTTCCAATATATGTCTTTATCCACATTGAGATCAAGGCCTTCGCTTAAAACTATAAACACAGCAGTTGCTACTGCAATCCAAAATTTTCTGCTCATTAGTTTTTCTCTCAAATTGCCTCCCATTACTTTCTCACCTCAACCTGTTTCTTTTTGTCATTCCAATAAACTTTCAAGCCAAGGGCTTCACATAGTTTTCTAACCTCAACATACGCTTTGCCATCCTTTATAAAACCGTCCAATTCTTTTCCTTCAAACAAAATTTTAATTCTAACCACATTTTCCTCATCTTTTTTTCTTAGATCATTAAATAGTCTATACCATGGGAATTTTGGTCCTGGGCAGTTTGCCTTTCCAACACTGTCTATTCTATAATGTCCGATGATATGTTCTTCGTCTATAGGTATCTCATATCTCTGTACTAAAAGTCTATGCAACGAGAGTGAAGCCTGATATTGTGCCTCAGTTAAATCTTCGTTCGGGAAACCTTCATGTTCTATACCAATTGTATAATAATTAGGATTTGTCCCATCATATAATGGCCAGCAAGGTCTTTTTACCATTCCAGCATGCCATGCTGTATTTTCATCTTTAACCAATTGAAATATTCTGCCGTCCTTTGTTACAAGATAATGAGCGCTTACTTGAGCTTTGGGATTGCACAGCCAATTAAGGCACCCCGGCATATATCCGGCGGTTACGTGATCCACAATAGCGATTATTTTTTTACCTTTTCTACCTGCAGTAAAATTAGGCGAGGGAGTCCATTTAACATTCACTTTGTTCACCCCTCTCACCCCTCTCTATTTCAGAATTCTTTATTTTTGCCTGCTAGCGTTAGGCTTGCACTTGCAAAGGAAATTCCCCAGCTCGGCCTCTCTTGGAAATCTTAGGCCTTCCCTTTGTGTTTCCCCGATTAGTTTTCGGTTATATTAGCCTTTCTAGTTTTTGCATGGGAATTCTTCAGAGAAGCCGAATGTATGGCCTTTTATATTTTTCTTTTTCCTTATTTTGAATTTGCCTCGATTCCGATATTTTTCTATTAACATAATATGATTTCAATATATTCCAGCACATTTTTAAGATCTGGAATTATCTTAAAAACAATAATAAAACTTAAGCGAAAAAAAATAAGAGGCTATTGAAGCCTCCTTCAGATTTTAAAGGCTGGTATGTTTACCTCACCTTAAGTCCCCGGTACCTGTTAAGCCCCGCCGCCACTTCCTGGGGCCTCGGCATGGCCAGGTTCCCGGGGTGCTTTCCGTAAAAGGGCGAAATTATGTCGAGGCCGTATTTTTCTATATCGGCAAAGACCATTTCCACGATTTCCCTGAGCGTCCTCTTGCCGTCCACGTATTTTGCAACGGCGTACCTTATAATTTCTCCTACGGCACTGGTCTGGCTGCGGTCCACCAGTTGTTCCACGTAATCCAATTCTATGAATTCCCCGCCGTACTGGATGGTATCCACGTCCCTCGATTTTATTTTCTTTTTACCCCTGAGTTCTAGACCCTCTTTTAGAATGACTCTAGGGGTTACCACAATGGGACCATCGGTCCTTTCTATTCTTCGGTCGGTCTTTATTTCGGCGGCTATCCGACGGGCTTCTTCCGTTACGTCGTACGGCCGGTAATCCTGCATCTTTATCACGCAGTCGGCCACGTCAAAATAGTCCCCGCTCCCACCCATGACGAGCACCGTTGAAATTCCAAGTTCCTCGTAAAGCTGCCTGACCCGGTCTATGAAGGGCGTAATCGGTTCCTTTTCTTTAGCTACTAGTTTTTGCATTCTCGCATCCCTTATCATGAAGTTGGTGGCGCAGGTATCCTCGTCAAGCAAAAGTAGGCTCGTTCCTATTTCGACCGCTTCCATGATGTTGGCAGCCTGGGAAGTACTGCCGCTTGCGTTTTCGGTGCTGAACTTCCTGGTATCCTGCCCGTCGGGCAGGTTGGCAATAAACGGGCTTATGTCAACTTTTTCCACCCGCCGCCCGTCTTCTGCCCTTATTTTCACTGCGTCCTTCACGGTTACCACGAATTCCCTGCCGTCGCCGGGGATATGATTGTACACTCCCCTTTGCAGGGCCGAAAGCAAGGTGGTCTTGCCGTGGTAGCCGCCTCCCACAATAAGGGTTACTCCTTCAGGTATGCCCATCCCCTCAACGACGCCGGCGTTGGGGAGCTCAAAGGACACCTTTAGACTTTCTGGGGACCTGAAGGGCACCACTTTCTCCCCTCTCATGGGCCTGTCACTTATTCCGCTCTCCCTGGGCAGGATTGAGCCGTCAGCGATAAAAGCCACAAGGCGCCTTTTTTTAAGCTCTTCCCTCAGGTACTCCTGGTCTTCGGCAAGCTCAATCCATTTTCTCACGGATTCTGCATCTATATTCTGGTAAAGCAGGGCTTTTTCCGCTATCTGCGGCAGGTTTGAAAAAAGCAGCGTCTCGGCTCCGCTGCCGTTGATCCTCCTCCCGAAAGCCGGAAGTCCCACGGATAGCCTTGCCTCCACGTAATCATGGCATACCTTTACGGCGGTGCGCTTCAAAATCTCCTGCCCGCCTTTATCTATGTAAATTTCCCCACTGCCGCCGGTGCCTTTTACCCGCGGCAAATTTCGGATGACAGCCGCCGCCTCTCTTGCCAGGAAATCCTCAAGAGCGGTGGTCCTGACGGGGGTTTTAAAGAGTTCCGCCGGAAACCCGGCCCGCTTTATATCTACCCGCAGCCTTACCCTCGATGGCGCGGCGTAGGGGTCTCCCTGGACGTGGTCTATGTAAAGAATAAAATCGCCGAAATCGTAGTCCCCCTGGACTTCTTTGTAAGCCTTGTATCCCCTGCCGTTGATCCTAGCTATGATTTTTTTCAGCTCTTCTTTGGTTCTCATCGTACCACCTCATCAATATGATAACCCAAAAGCCGAATTTCTGCAAAAAAAAAGCCAGCTTTACAACACTCTGGACCGCGATCCCGCAACTCACGTCTCAGGCAACAACCCCGCCAATTCCGTTATTACTACTTTTGCCAGTAAGATTTTTGCCCCCTTTGGGACCATCTCATAGATTGGCCTTTTCCTTTTTCTCTTCCTGAATTTCTTCGGGCTTTACAATTCTATCTATTACGATATCCACCTTCTCCACTTTGTATCCGGTCAGCGTCTCTACTTCGGTGATTATCTTTTCCCTTACTTTTTGGGCTACTTCGGGTATCCTGACGCCGTACGCCACGCTCAGCTTTACCTCGAAGGAAACGCCCCCCACGCCCTCTTCCCCTTCTGCCGGCTCACTCTTTCTGACCGTAATCTGCGGGGCAAATCTCTCGGTAAAAATTCTGGTGAGTCCCGACAGGGCACCCTTGCGTTCCTCGCGAAAAACATCTTCAACTTTGTGCATGGCTTCCCTGGCTATCTCGATAAATACGCTTTCACTTATGTTGGTCCTACCCTCCACTATAACCATCCCTCCTCTTTTTTATATATAGTTTTATATTCTTCAAAACCAATGAAATTCCTGTTTAAATTTTAAGTTTTTTCTTCAATTTTTCCAAGAACTCCTTCCGTTCCTTAAAACTCTTCTCCATGCCCTGCTCGGTGGGGATATAATATTCCCTTCCCTTTAAATTCTCGGGGAGGCAATCCATATCGGCTATTTTGTCCTCATAATCGTGGGCATATTTGTAGCCCCTGCCGTAACCTAATTCTTCCATGAGCCTAGTGGGGGCATTTCTGAGGTGCAGCGGCACTCCTTGGGCTATCGTTTCAAGAGCGTCTTTTTTTGCTCTGTTATACCCCGTGTAAAGGGAGTTGGATTTCGGCGCAAGGGCAAGATACACCGCAGCCTGGGCAAGATTTACGCTGCATTCCGGCATACCTATAAAATGCGCTGCTTGGTATGCCGCCACAGCCTGCTCTAACGCTTTGGGGTCTGCAAGGCCCACGTCTTCGGAAGCAAATCGAATCATGCGCCTTGCCACATATAAGGGGTCTTCACCCGCCTCCAACATCCGGGCAAGCCAGTACAAAGCCGCATCGCTGTCGCTGTTTCTCAGGGACTTGTGGAATGCGGAAATCAGGTTGTAATGTTCCTCTCCCTTTTTATCGTAAAGTAGAGCCTTTCTCTGAAATGCTTCTTTCAACACCTCCTCGGTTATCCGAATGATCCCCTTTTCGTCAGGCACCGCACTGAAAGCAGCTATCTCCAAGGTGTTCAAGGCGACCCGGGCATCGCCATCGGCAAAATTCGCTATTTTGTAGAGCAATTGGTCTTCAATCAGTATTTTCAGTTTTCCAAGACCTCTTTCTTCATCGAAAAGGGCTCTCTTCAGCAATATCATGAGGTCATCGGGAGAAAGGGGGTTCAGGACAAATACTTTCATCCGGGAAAGGAGGGCGGAATTAAGTTCGAAGGAAGGGTTTTCCGTGGTAGCTCCGATTAAGATAATGTCTCCCTTCTCCACATAGGGAAGAAAAGCATCCTGCTGGGATTTGTTAAACCTGTGAATCTCATCTATAAAAATGAGGGTCCTCTGGCCATACCTTCGACGCTCTCTAGCTTGTTTCATGATTTCCTTTACTTCATTGATCCCCGAAAGTACGGCGCTGAAATTCACGAATCTCGCTCCGGTTTTTTTGGCTATCAGCATGGCTAATGTGGTCTTCCCCACTCCCGGCGGGCCCCAGAGAATCATGGAAGTGAGCTGGTCGCTTTCTATTAATTTTCTAAGTATCCTGCCTTTTCCTAAAAGGTGTTCCTGACCCACGAATTCATCTAAGCTCCTCGGGCGCATCCTGTCGGCCAGAGGGGCGTTTTTTTTAATTTCGCCGTCAAATAGCGAACCCTGTTCAAATTCCATTGTTTTCACCTTCCAAATTTAAAAGACAATTTCAAACCTCCTGTACTTCCCTTCCCACTCCGACCATTCTAGCTCAACATTTTCCACCCTCGCCCATCTAATTCCCGTTTTTATGTATTCTATCAAATCATTTATAAGTTCTTCTTCACCCTCTGCCACCATTTCTACGCTACCGTCGGGGAGGTTTTTCACAAAACCCACAAGTCCAAGCTCCGAAGCCTTTTTTTGAACCTGATATCTGAGGCCTACACCCTGCACAAGGCCGTAAATCATAGCCCGGACTTTTCTCTTCATAAAATCCCTCCAAACATCTTTTTGTTTGATTATACATAAAAGATTAACTTATTGCAAGGCAAGCAGGATTTATGCGCGAGTTATAGAATTATTATTTTTGCATCGAAAATAAAAATATCTAAACAAAATGAGCACCTTAATACCGCCTGCTGGGAATAGGTGCTCATTCAAATGGCGGTTTTAAATATCCCAGCCTCGGGCTGTTTTTGCAGCTTGAGCAAAAGGGAAAAAGATATGGAAAAGTTCATCGATCTCAGAAGCGATACAGTCACCCTCCCCACACAGGAAATGCGCGAGGCCATGTACCGGGCCGAAGTGGGGGATGACGTTTATGGCGAAGACCCGACGGTAAAAAAGCTGGAGGAAATGGCTGCCGAAATTACCGGGAAGGAAGCGGCCATGTTCGTAACCAGCGGCACCCAGGGCAACCAGGTATCGATAATGACCCACACCCACCCCGGCGATGAGATTATCTTGGAAGAAAAAAGCCACATCTTCACTTACGAAGTGGGCGGCATAGGTTACCTTGCGGGAGTGCAGACCAGGACCATCCCGGGGAAAAAGGGTGTCATGGACCCCTCCGAAATAGAGGCCGCCATAAGGGAAGATGACATACATTTTCCGAAAACCAGTCTGATCTGCGTGGAAAACACCCACAACAGGGCGGGTGGTACCGTAATCCCTCTCAATGTCCTGAAATGGACCTACGAAATTGCCCAAAATCACGGCATACCGGTTCATTTAGATGGGGCCAGGATATTCAATGCCGCTATTTATCTCGGTGTTCCAGTAAAGGAAATTGCAAAATTTGCTGACAGCGTGATGTTTTGCCTTTCCAAAGGTCTTTGTGCTCCGGTCGGCTCCATCGTAGCAGGTAGCAGGGAATTTATTAAGCGGGCGAGAAAATTCCGCAAGATGCTGGGCGGTGGGCTGCGCCAGGCCGGGATTCTCGCCGCCGCCGGTATAGTTGCCCTTGAAAAGATGGTGGGTAGGCTGAAAGAAGACCACGAAAACGCAAGGCTCCTTGCCGAAGGATTAAATGCCATTCCGGGCATTTTCATCGATATGGAAACAGTCCAGACCAATATCGTAATCTGCGACATATCCGGCTTTAAAATAAACGCCAGTGAGTTTGCAAAAAGGCTTCTTAAAAAGGGAATAAAAATTAACGGAGGTTCTGGGTATTTAGTCCGGTTTGTAACTCATTACGGGATCGAAAAGAAGGATATCTTGAAGGCCATAGAAGCTGTAAAGGAAGTTGCTGAAGAAATTTTATAACATTATGAATTTGTTAATAATCTTTACAGGAGGAAGACATGAACAGAAACTTCGGAAAATGGTTTCTCACCAGGGTCAAAAAAGCCATCATCGATTACAACATGATAGAAAACGGCGACAAAATTGCTGTCGGGGTCTCCGGCGGCAAGGATTCGTCGGTTCTGCTCTTCATCCTCGACCTTTTGAGGAAATATTCGCCCTGGAAGTTCGACATAATTGCGGTAAACGTGGATCTGGGGTGGGAGATGGACCTTGCTCCGGTCATAGATTTCTGCAGGCAAAGGGATATTCCATTCGAAATGGTGAAGACTGACATAACTCGGGTGGTCTTCGATATAAGAAAGGAACCAAACCCATGTTCTTTATGTTCCAGAATGAGGCGGGGCGCATTAGACAGCGCTGCTGTAGCACTGGGGTGTAACAAAGTGGCTCTCGCCCACCACGCCGACGACCTTATAGAGACCCTCTTTCTGAATCTCATTTTTACCGGGCGCTTTGAAACGTTCGAGCCAAAGACATACTTGTCCCGCAAAAATGTCACTTTGATAAGGCCGCTGATTTATCTTAGCGAAAAAACCGTAAAGTCCATCGCTAGATCTCAAAACCTGCCGGTTATAGAAAGCCCCTGTCCCGCTTCAGGCACAACCAAGCGCGAGGAAGTGGGAAAACTCCTCGACCAGATGGACCAAATTTTCCCTAAAGCCAGGGAAAATATCCTCGCAGCCATAAGGCGTAGGGATTTTTTCCGCCTAAACAACTCACCGCAGGAAAAAACTGAATAAGAAGCAGAAACAAAAACCGGCTTGGCAGTAAAAATCGTCCCAGCCGGTTTTTACCCTTTTTTAATCAAGTTTTTAGTAAAGGTGGCAAGCCACAAAGTGGTTTTTCTCCACTTCTTTGAACTCTGGCTGCTTTTCGGTGCATGCAGGCTTTGCGTGCCTGCACCTTTTCGCAAACCGGCAGCCTTCAGGAGGATTGATAGGACTCGGCACATCCCCCTCAAGCAATATCCTCTTTTTATTTCTTTCGGTTTCGGGGTCTGGAATCGGAATCGCCGAAAGCAGCGCCTGAGTATACGGATGAAGCGGGCTTTTGTGCAGGTCCTCTGATGTCGCAAGTTCCACAACCACCCCCAGATACATGACTGCTATCCGGTCGGAGACGTACTTCACCATGCTGAGGTCGTGGGCTATGAAAAGATACGTAAGCTTGAGTTTTTGCTGCAGTTCCATGAGCAGGTTCACAACCTGCGCCTGTATCGAGACGTCCAGTGCAGAAATAGGCTCGTCGCAGACAATGAATTTGGGTTCCACGGCAAGTGCCCTTGCGATACCTATTCTTTGCCTTTGCCCTCCGGAAAACTCGTGCGGGAATCTGTTAGCGTGTTCCTTGTTCAGCCCGACCAGGTTTAAAAGCTCGTATATCCTCTCGGTGCGCTCTCTGTTCTTGTAAAGGCCGTGGATATCGATGCCCTCGCCTATTATGTCGGCCACAGTCATCCTGGGGTTCAACGATGCATAAGGGTCCTGGAAAATCATCTGGGCCTTCCGGTTGAACCCTCTTAGCTCCTGTCCCTTTAATTTATGCACGTTTTTACCTTCAAAAAGCACCTCGCCTCCTGTAGGCTCGTAAAGCCTTACTACGGTCCTTCCCAACGTGGTCTTGCCGCAGCCGGACTCCCCTACGAGACCCAGGGTTTCCCCTTCCATAATCTTAAGATTAACGTCGTCGACAGCCTTCAGCACCGCACCCCTGCCCACGTTGAAGTACTTTTTCAGATTATTTATTTCTATTAGTGCATTTACTTGGCCTGTCATTATAAAGTCACCCCTTTTCCTACAGGAGGTTTAACTTTTGGAGCCATGGGATGCAGCAGCCAGCAGGCAGTGCTGTGGCCGTCGCTCACCGTGAAGTCCTCGGGATATCTTTCGTAACATATTTTCATGGCGTATTCGCACCTGGCTGCGAAGGCGCAGCCCACCGGAGGCGCAAAGAGATCTGGTGGAGTGCCATCGATAGATGCCAGCCTTTTACTCTTGTCCAGATCTGGAGTTGGCACCGACATCAAAAGGCCCCACGTATAGGGGTGGCGTGGATTGTAAAATATATCGTCAAGGCTGCCGCGCTCAATTATCTTACCAGCATACATGACCAGAACCCGCTCAGCCAGATTTGCCACAACACCTAAGTTATGGGTGATAATGATGATGGCTGTATTCAATTTTTTCTGTAAATCCCTCATAAGGTCCAAAATCTGCGCCTGTATCGTTACGTCCAGAGCCGTCGTCGGTTCATCTGCAATAAGAAGTTTCGGGTTGCAGGCTAAGGCAATTGCTATCATAGCCCTCTGCCTCATCCCGCCGCTGAACTCATGAGGGTACTGATCCACGCGCTTTTCCGCATTGGGGATGCCGACAAGTTTTAGCATTTCAATGGCCTTTTCTCTTGCCTGTTTGGGGTGCATCTTCTGATGCTTTATGAGGCCTTCGGCTATTTGAGCACCTACCTTCATGGTGGGGTTCAGGGAAGTCATGGGGTCCTGAAATACCATGCTGATTTCGGAACCCCGGACATGTTCCATTTCTTTTTCTGACAGCTTGGTTATATCTTTGCCGTCGAAGACAATACTCCCGTTTTTAATAACCCCAGGCGGCATTGGTATGAGCCGCATTATGGCCTGCATTGTAACGCTTTTCCCGCAGCCGGACTCGCCGACTACGGCCACCGTTTCCCCCCTGTCTACGTTAAAGGAAACGCCCCTTACCGCTTTGACTTCACCCGCATAGGTCTTGAACGAAACTTCCAGGTCTTTTACTTCGAGCAATCTTTCCACCTTTTGCCACCTCCCATCTAGCTGCGAAGTCTCGGATCGAGGGCGTCTCTCAAACCATCACCAAGCAGGTTCAGAGAGAGCATGGTGGTACTTATGAAAAATGCGGGGATGAAAAGCTGGTAAGGCCGCACTCTGAAACTTTGTATTCCGTAATAAGCCAGTTGCCCCCAACTGGACTGCGGTGGCACAACCCCCAGTCCTATGAAGCTCAAGAATGCTTCGGTGAAGATTGCCGAAGGAACCGACATCGTTAGGTTGACCAAAATTACCCCCAAGGCATTGGGTATCAGGTGCTTAAAAATTATCCTGGCATGACTTGCGCCAAGCACTTTTGCCGCAAGCACAAATTCCTGCTCTTTAAGCTGCAAGATCTGACCTCTTACAAGCCTTGCCATATTAAGCCATCCAACAGCAATCATGGCAATTACCAAAGGCATAATCCCCTGGCCAAGGACCACCATCATCAGAATAACGATAATCATATAAGGGATGGCATAGAGAATATCTATAGCCCTCATTATGGCCATATCTACTTTGCCGCCAAAATAACCGGAAATTCCCCCTATTATAACTCCTATTACGGCATTTAAAAAAGCAGCAAGAAAACCTATCGAAAGCGAAACCCTCGCACCCATCCATGTCCTGGCCCATAAATCCCTGCCAAGCGTGTCCGTGCCAAACCAGTGTTTCGCCGAAGGGGGTTGGTCTATTTCTTCAGTATTTGTGGTTCTGTAATCGTAGGGCGTCATATAAGGACCCACTATAGCCAAAACAGTGTATAAAACTATAATAATAAGTCCCAGCATCGCCACCTTATTTTGCTTTAGTCTCCGCCATGCATCCTGCCAGTAGGTTATGCTGGGTCTTGCGATAGCCTCCATCTGGCTTATATTTTTACCTACATGTTCAAACATTTCCTGGGTAATCGCATCATTCGATGTCTGCACCTTATCTCCTCCCTACTTTGCTATTCTAATCCTAGGATCTATCAACCCGTAAATAATATCTACGACAAAGTTTGCAGCAATCAAAAAAAGCCCATAGAAAGTAGTCATGCCGAGCACCAGCGAGTAGTCAAGATTTTGTATACCTAATACGTAGAACTTTCCAAGTCCTGGTATTGCAAAAATTTGCTCGACCACAAAAGTACCCGTGAGAAGCGTGGCGGTAACCGGCCCCAAAACCGTGATCACCGGTAGTATGGCGTTCCTAACCTGGTGTTTCCATATAATCTGGAATGGCGAAAGCCCCTTGGCTTTAGCTGTTTTTATGAAGTCCTGGTTTACTACATCCAACATACTGGCCCTCATTAGCCTCGCCATTAACGCCAACGCACCTAAACTTAAGGCAAAGGTCGGCATAATCGTATAGGAAAATCCCTTCCATTGGGAAACAGGTAGCAGGTTTAACTTTGTGGCAAAGACATACTGGAGAAGCGGCCCGATGACAAACGAAGGGACAGAAACTCCCACAATTGCTATAAACATCGCAAGGTAATCCAATGTCCTATTTCTGTTCAATGCCGCAATTATACCCAGAGTAACTCCGGCTATTGTAGCAAAAATAACCGCCCTTATCCCCAGGTCAGCCGAATAAGGAAATGCTTGTTTGATTACTTCATTGACGGTTCTGTTTTTATATCTCAACGAATAGCCGAAATCCCCTTTGAGCAAGTTCCGTAAAAATGTCACATATTGAATGTGAATTGGTTTATCTAATCCGTAATACCTCATCATATTGGCCTTTATTTCCGGTGTAACCTTTTCGCTTAAAAAAGGATCGCCTGGAAGAAGTCTAACGAGGAAAAATACTATGGTTACCAGCACCCATGCTGTTATTAATGAGACCAATAGGCGATTC
Organism: Caldanaerovirga acetigignens; assembly: GCF_900142995.1. Lineage (NCBI taxonomy): Bacteria > Bacillati > Bacillota > Clostridia > Thermosediminibacterales > Thermosediminibacteraceae > Caldanaerovirga > Caldanaerovirga acetigignens. The sequence continues at coordinate 100,669 of NZ_FRCR01000008.1, forward strand.
AGAATATATTTGACCAAATATCTTGCACCCCCATTTCAATTTTTCTTAAATCGAATATATTTTTTTATATTTATGCATCGCCTATATTACGATAATCGGAGGTATATGCATAATCGCACATACCTCCGACTTATTAACTCCCAAGACTAAATTTACTCTTGTACGTCAGCGTATACGAAATCGAAAGTTGCACCGATAAAGTCTGTTACTAAGCCATTTATGCGGTCATTGCAGACCCAAGCTCTCTTTCTGAAATATATCGGTATAATTGGCCCTTTTTCAAGTAAGAGTTTTTCGGCTTCAAACATGGCATCGGCACGCTTCTTGAAGTCAGTGGTGGTCTTGGCAAACTGTATAAGCTCGTCGTATTGCTTGTTACTCCAACCGGTGTCGTTATGACCTCCACCGGTTACCCACAGGTCAAGGTAAGTCATCGGATCGTTGTAGTCCGGGCCCCAACCAGCAAATACCACGTCGTAATCCATCTTGGTCATGAGCTCAAGCCTCTGTTTGAAGGGAACCTGCTTGACAGTCATGTTGATGCCAAGGTTCTTCTTAAGCTGGTCCTGTATAAACTCGGCAGTTAACTTGGCCCTTTGGGTATCGTCAGTCAGATATTCAAAAGTCAGCTTAGAAGGATCGTTTATTTTAAGTTCCTTCATCGCTTTTTCAAGATACTCCTTGGCTTTTGCTACATCTGCATTCTTCGAATAAAATTCATAAGGATATTCTTCTGCAAAGGTCTTTTCCAGGCCTGCAAGTTGCGGCAACACGTATCTTGTAGCAGGATCAGAAACTCCCTTTAATACTGCTTTTATTAAAGCTTCGCGGTCTATTGCAAAACCTATCGCTCTCTGGAAATTCTCATTTGCAAGCCACGGCTTGCCTTCGCGCTTTACGTTGAACTGCAGGTAGAATTCGGCGCCATCATAGAAGTACTTGGCCTTTCCTTCCTTTTCCATCTGCTCTACCATTTCTGCAGGTATATATTCCCAGTCGGTCTCTCCGTTTTCAAACATCTGGAAAGCAGTGTTTGCATCGTTTACCACGTATATGGTGACTTTATCAATCTTTACGGCATCTTTATTCCAATAATTGGGGTTCTTCTCAAGTACCAGCTCCTGTTCGTGCTTCCATTCCTTCAAGATGAATGGGCCATTGTAAAGGAGCTTGTCGGCATCTGCTGCAAATTTTTCTCCCATCTGTTCCACAAAGTCTTTTCTCACGGGCATAAACGAAATGAAGCTGAGGAGGCTTTCAAAGTACTTAACCGGCACTTTCAATTTAATCTCGAGCGTCTTTTCGTCTAAGGCTTTTACTCCTATCTGGTTCGGATCGGTTATCTTTTTGGTATTATATTCCTCGCCGTTTACAATATAGTAACCCTGAAAAGCATATTCGGATGCTGTATTCGGGTCCAGTAACCTCTTTATAGCATATTCGAAATCATAAGCAGTTACGGGTTTGCCATCGCTCCACTTGGCATCCCTCAAGTGGAAGGTGTAGGTCGTTTTGTCTTCAGAGATTTCCCACTTTTCGGCCATACCAGGCTGTATCTGGCCGTCGTGTACTCTTACGAGACCTTCAAAAATATGGTGACCGACGAGAATAGCGTAAGTGTCCGTCGCCTTTTGCGGGTCAAGGCTTGGCACTTCGGCACCAATCGTAAAGGCTATTTCCTTAGCCTTACTTTGCTGTCCTCCCTGTTGCTGGCTACCCTGCTGGCCGCATCCCGCAAGTACGCCAGCCACCAGTACCAGCGCTAAAACAACTGCTAGACTTTTCTTTAGCATTAAATCCCCTCCCAGATTTGCCTATTTTTTTAATTGAGCAAATTGCTTTTCTTATTTTGGTTTTCTTATTCCTCAACCCCCCTTCAAAAACAATCAAAATTTTTTAAAATCACACTTTCTATGAAAAGTTTTTAGCCTCCGCTAAATATATATTCTTCAACGAAAACAAAAATCCTTCTTTTAAAAAACAACTCGTTCAATCCAATTTTTCCATCCATATAAAAACCCCCGCCTTAAATGCAGGGGCTTTTGATCAAACTAGAAGTTCCTTTAATATTTTATTTACCAGTTGAGGATTTGCCTTGCCCCGGGTTTCTTTCATTACCTGTCCTACTAAAAATCCTAAGGCTTTTTCTTTGCCTTTTTTGTAGTCCTCAACTGACTTTGGATTTTCTTCAATAACTTTCCTTGCTATCTTTTCAAGTTCTGCCTCGTCCGAGATCTGAATCAAGCCTTTTTCCTTTACAATGACCTCCGGGTCCATGCCGGTATCAAACATTCCCCTGAAAACTTCTTTTGCTATCTTTGTGCTTATCGTACCGTCATCTATCATCTTCAGCATTTTTACGAACTGTGCGGGCTCAAAAGGAACTTCATCGACTTCCTTTCCGGTTTCGTTGAGTATCCCCAGCATTTCGGACATTACCCAATTGCTAATTGTTTTTGGATCGTGGTATTTAGAAACGCATTCTTCAAAGAAATTCGCAAGTGCCTTGGAAGCCGTTATGACTCCAGCGTCATAGGCCGGCAGTCCGTACTCCTCCATATATCTTTTTTTCCGAGCATCGGGCAGTTCAGGAAGTTCGGACTTAAGCTTTTCAACCCATTCTCTATCTATAACTATCGGCACCAAGTCGGGGTCCGGGAAGTACCTGTAGTCGTGGGCCTCTTCCTTGCTCCTTAGCGGAATCGTAATACCCCTTGCCTCATCCCAGCGGCGGGTCTCTTGAACAACAGCCCCACCTGATTCTAAAATTTCCCTCTGGCGCTTTTCCTCGTATTCGAGACTTCGCCGGACGGCCCGGAACGATCCCAGGTTTTTAAGCTCCACTTTCGTACCGAACTTGTCCGACCCCTTTGGCCTCAGTGAGATATTGGTATCGCATCTTAACGAACCTTCTTCCATCTTGCAGTCGGAAACCTCAATATACTGGAGGATGGTCTTCAACTTGTTGAGGTAAAGCCACGCCTCTTCGGGAGTGCGTATATCTGGTTCAGAAACAATTTCTATCAATGGAACGCCGGTGCGGTTTAGGTCCACAAGCGAATATGACTTTCCCTCTTCGTGGATGAGCTTTCCCGCATCCTCTTCGAGATGGATTCTGTTTATGCCTATGCGTTTCGGCTTACCATCTACTTCGATTTCGATATAACCTTTTCTGGCCAAAGGCAAATCGTACTGCGAAATCTGGTAAGCCTTCGGCAGGTCGGGGTAAAAGTAATTCTTTCTGTCGAATTTGGAAAACTCCGGTATCTCGCAGTTTAACGCCAAAGCCGCTTTTATGGCGTATTCCACCGCTTTCTTATTGAGCACCGGTAATACCCCCGGCATTCCAAGGCAAACGGGGCAACAGTGGGTATTAACCTCGCCGCCGAATTCGGTGGTGCAATTGCAAAAGACTTTGGATTTAGTAAGAAGTTCCACGTGGACCTCAAGGCCTATTACCGTTTCGAATTCCATCGTTCCACCTCCAGACGTTATAGGGCAGGTTTTTCGGTGTTAAAGCTGGTGGCCCGTTCAAAAGTATACGCCGCCCTTATTACCGTAGCTTCATCGAAGGGTTTCCCTATTATCTGAAGCCCTACCGGCAAACCGCCGGAAAAACCGCAGGGTATCGAAATTGCAGGAAGTCCCGCCATGTTAACGGGGATGGTGCAGACATCGGACATGTACATCTTTAAAGGATCGTCGGTTTTTTCTCCTATCCTGAAAGCCGGAGTCGGTGCGGTAGGTGCTATAATTACATCGTACTTTTCAAAAGCCCTGTCAAAGTCGGCCTTCACCAGCGTCCTGACCTTCTGGGCTTTAAGATAGTAGGCATCGTAATAACCCGAACTCAAGGCATAAGTTCCCAGCATAATCCTGCGCTTTACTTCGCTGCCGAAACCTTCGCTTCGCGTTTTCTTGTATAGGTCTATGAGATCGTCGTAATCTTTCGCTCTCACTCCGTATCTAATGCCGTCATAGCGGGCAAGGTTTGAACTGGCTTCCGCCGGCGCTATTATGTAATAGGCCCACAGGGCGTACTCAGTGTGCGGCAACGATATTTCTTCGACAGAAGCTCCCAGCCTTTCAAAAACGCGCGCCGCAGATAAAATTGCCTCTTTAACTTCCGGCTCCACTCCTTCTCCCAGGTATTCCTTAGGGAGACCCATTTTCATGCCTTTGACATCTTCCACAAGGCTTTTCGTGAAGTCCGGCACCGGTAAGTTTACAGAAGTAGAGTCCCTTTCATCCCACCCTGCTATGGCGTTTAACACTATGGCACAGTCGGTCACATCCTTCGTTATGGGGCCGATCTGGTCCAGGGAAGAGGCATAGGCCACGAGGCCGTATCTGGAAACCCTGCCGTAAGTCGGTTTAAGACCCACAACGCCACAGTACGAAGCTGGCTGCCTTATTGAACCGCCGGTATCCGAGCCTAAAGCGAATATGCATTCGTCCGCCGCCACTGCCGCCGCCGAACCGCCGGAGGAACCTCCCGGGACCCTCTCAACATCCCAGGGGTTTCTGGTCGAAAAAAAACCGGAATTTTCCGTAGACGAGCCCATCGCAAACTCGTCCATATTGGTCTTCCCTATTATTACTGCCTTCTCAGATTTTAATTTTTCGCAAACCGTAGCATCGTAAGGCGGCACAAAATTAGCAAGTATTTTCGAAGCACAGGTAGTCTTAAGGCCTTTGGTGCATATATTGTCTTTTATGGCTACGGGGATTCCCGCCAGCGGACTCGAAAAATCTCCATCTTTATCTACATTTTTGCTTATTTCCAATGCTCTCTCTTTATCGACAGTTAAAAAAGCCCTTATATTTCCCTCCACCTTATCTATCCTATCTAACACAGCTTTCGTTAGCTCTTCGGACGAAATTTCCCTCTTTGAAAGGAGCTCATGCGCTTCATGGATGGTGAGTTTGCTCAAATTCAACGCTTCTACCTCCATTCCCTTTAATCTTCTATAATTCTGGGTACTTTAAAGAAACCCCGTTCTTTTTCTGGAGCGTTCTTCAATACCTCCTCCCGCGGGAGGCTTTCCTTTACCACATCCTCGCGGAAGACGTTTTTAATCGGGATGATGTGGGCAGTCGGAGGAACATTAGCAGTATCGAGCTCATTCAATTTGTCCATGTAGTCTAATATTGAGCTGAGAGTATTTGCCATCTCCTTCTTTTCTTCCTCCGAAAGATATAGCCTCGCAAGATTTGCAACGTGTTCCACAGTTTCTATTGTTATCTTCACGCTTTCACCCTCTTTTCAAAATTTACTCGCCCTTCTTTCTAACGGTTATAATTTTATCATTTTGGGTTTAAATAAACAACCTTAGGGAAAAATTTATAACTCTAAGCCAATACCGCAATAATCAATTGCAGAATATAGTCCCTATAGGATATAATCTCATTGTAGAAAATTTATAAAAGGATGAGGTTTATGAAAAAATTAATTCTCTGTTTTTTAATAGCATTTTTATCTACTTTCTTCTTGAGTGCTAATTTTTACGCCAGTTCAACGCAAGCTCAGTCGGAAAATATCGCGCAACTTGCAAGTTCTGTGGAATTAGTAACAGTTGACCTTTCTAATAATAGAATTACGATAGGACAAAATCCTTACTTTAAAAACATTAAAGAACCCAAAATATTCAGGTTTGCAGAAATCGACAAAGCCCCGCTACTCCTGGTAAATAAAACCCATCCTGTAAACAAAGACTTCTACAACCCTAATTCGATAGATTTAACCGATAAACTTCCTACAACAAAAAATAATTTGAAACTTGCTAGCGAAGCTGCACAAGCCCTCATCGATTTGTTTTGTGCTGCAAAAAATGACGGCATTAAAAATCTTACCATCGTTAGCGCATATAGGTCCTACAACTACCAAAACAACCTTCACAACAGAAAAATAGACTTCTACTTAAAGCAGGGAAAATCTTTAAATGAAGCAAAAAAACTGGCAGCAACCGTAGTGGCGCTGCCCGGGACCAGCGAGCATCAGACGAGCCTAGCAGTAGACTTTTCTTCAAGAGAGATTTTAAAAAATGGGGGCTTAGAACAAAACTTCGAAAGCACACCTGAAGGTATATGGCTGCGCGACAATGCCTATAAATTTGGTTTTATTTTGCGTTACCCGGCAGACAAGCAGTCAATAACTGGAATAATATATGAGCCGTGGCACTTCAGGTATTTGGGGAAGCCCCATTCGGAAATAATTTATAAAAATAAGTTTTGCCTTGAAGAATACATCGATTACCTTAAGAAAAACAAAAAGATCGAATATACCTCCGAAAACGGCCAGAAATTCCTTATCCACTACTTAGAAAACATAAGAAACATAAAGGAAATAGAAGTTTGGGCTTACACCGGACAAGCTATCGGTGCATCTTTAGACAATACTGGAGGACTTATTCTTACGTTGGAGGTGGAGTGAAAATATAAAAATTTTCCTAACCCATCATTTCGCTTATCAAAATAAGCAGTTTCAATTTTATAGCATCCGAGAAGTTCCGTGCATCAAGACCCGTAATTTTAAAATTCCGCCGGATATGCTTCCTCCTGCAAGCGTCTTAATGTAGTCGGATATAGGCGTTGCCGAAAGGACCGCTCCGAGGGAACCACCGGCACCCGTTATCAGCAGGATTATCGCCGAATCCTTTATCCCCTGTCCCACCCAACTCATAAGGGTTTCTTCATCAAATTTAGGAAGTAGCGAAAGTGAAAGTAGCATTCCTATCATCAGAGCGTTCACCGGGGTACCGAGAAATATTATTAAATTACTCCCTGGTCCAGAATATTTAGTAAATTTTGCTATAGAAGCAAGAGCTATAAGCAATATAGGTATTACAATTGGCATAAAGGATTTGGTTGTACTCGGAAGTTTTTCGAATTGGTTCTTCAATTCTTCATAGCTCATTCCACCTTCATCCATCTCAGACTTAATATCCTTCCCTATTCTATGAGCCCACCACAGCCCGGTCAGAGCAGCCGGTATAGAGACTACCATTCCAATGAGAATTACAAGTCCGAGGTCCGCTCCGACATTCCCGGCGGCTGCTATTGGTCCGGGCGTTGGCGGCACCAACGTATGAGTGGCATACAATCCGGTTGAAAGGGCAACTGCCATCACTGCAATTGGAAGATTGGCCCTCTTTGCCAGAGCTTTAAATTGCCAAATCCCTGAGCTATCATCGGCCCTATAAATTCTACGGGCATTTTGCTCAAAAAACCTACACCATAAGCTGCAAGTAAGAGCGCCAAGAATGGGTGTATCTTTAGCTTTGCGGTAGCAAAGATGATAAATAGTATTGCCAAAACCACTATAAAAATCAACAAGGGACCGTGAACCATTACCGCCTTCGCGGCAGCCAGTTGTTCCGGCGTCATTTATCTTCCCCCCCTATCTAGAATAAAAATATAATCTAAATACATTTTCAGAAGTTTTTTCGAGAAGTTCTTCCCCCCTTTTCATGGCTTCTTCAAGGGTCATGGGACCGCTTGTTATGCTGAAGAAGGCTGTTATCCCTTCAGCATAAAGCGCCTCATAACCCCTTTTTAGCGATCCCGAAATGCACACAAGAGGTTTTCTCCACTTGCAGGCCATCCGGCCAATTCCAAGGGGTACTTTGCCGTAAAGCGTCTGGCTATCCGTAGAGCCCTCACCAGTAATCACCATATCTGCCTCTTTTAATTTTTTTTCAAATTTTGTAATCTCCATTATTATCTCTATTCCCGGCTTCATCCTAGCATCAAGAAATGCAATAAGCGCTGCGCCGAGCCCTCCTGCAGCTCCAGAGCCTGGAACCTCCAATACATCTTTTCCAAGATCCCTTTTTATTATCCAGGCAAGATGCCTTAAGTTTTCATCCAAAATTTTCACCATTTCCGGCGTGGCACCTTTTTGAGGCCCGTAAACCGCAGAAGCTCCCTGAGGCCCGCAAAGCACGTTTTTCACATCGCAAGCCACAACTATTTCGGCCTCCTTTACCCTGGGGTCAAGCCCCGAAACATCTATTTTGGCTATTCTCGAAAGTTCGCCGCCGCCGAAACCTATCTCCTTGCCTTCAGCGTCTAAAAATCTTACTCCAAGTGCCTGTGCCATGCCCGTCCCGCCGTCGTTGGTGGCACTGCCGCCTATACCTATTATGAGTTTCCTTGAACCGTAATCCAAGGCCGCTTTTATCAGTTGACCGGTGCCGTAGGTAGTCGTCTTCATGGGGTTACGCTCTTCTGGTTTTAAAAGATTTAAGCCAGATGCCGCAGCCATTTCTATCACTGCAGTGCCGTCCGGTAGCAAGCCGAAAAAAGAATCCGTTTCTCTACCCAGAGGATCTAAGGCCTTCGTTCTTACCATTCTACCGCCAGCGGCACAGATTATGGCCTCCACGGTGCCCTCGCCGCCGTCTGCCATCGGGACCTTATCTACATCCACTTTTACACCGACACAAGACGCTGCCTTCAATATCCCCCTTTCGATGGCATTAGCAGCCTGCAAGGAAGTGAGGCTTCCTTTAAAGGAATCAGGTGCGATCAGTATATTAACTGCTTTCATAAGTACCTCCGAGCTTATTTTTATTGTATATTTTACCCCAATATTTATAAAATTGTAATATCCACTGTGCTTAAATTTTAGTAATAATTTACTAACTTTTTTAGCAAAATGACAAAATAATATGCCACCTGCATAGACGAGGTGGCTAAAAGAAAAAAAAAGAGCGGGTTTCCCCGCTTCTAACCAATAGAATATTTCATCCCCGCTCGTATCTTTTCCTCCGCGAGGCTATAAAGCTCATCAAAGAAGCACACCTTGAAGCTCGCAGGCCCCCGAACTTCCGGTCTATTCGCTGCTAGTTCCCCGGCGAGGCCAAAAGCAACCAGAGCCGCAACGCAAGCTTTAAAATAATCCCTTTCCACGCCGCAGAAGCTGCCGATTACCGACGCCAGCATGCACCCCGTGCCGGTTATCGTTCCCATCCACGGGTGGCCGTTGTCCACGAAAGCCACCCTCTCCCCATCTGTCACCACATCTGTTGCTCCCGATATCACCACGGTTGCTCCAAAGTTTTTCGCCATGTCTTTTGCGGCTGCGAGAAGGTTCTTGCTGCTGCCTACAGCCTCAACCCCGCGTATCTCACCCCCTGCACCAGCAAGCACCCCTATTTCTGCGCTATTACCCTTTACTATAGAGACTCTGACTTCTTTAAGTATTCTTTTTGCGCTTTCGGTTCTGAGGGGCGTGGCTCCTGCCCCCACCGGGTCCAGCACTACTGGTATTCCCAGCTCATTCGCCTTTTTGCCGGCTTTTATCATGGACTCCACCTGTTTTGGCGTAAGAGTTCCTATATTCAGCACGAGGCCTGACGCCGCTTTCACCATGTCCTCCACTTCTTCAAGAGCGTATGCCATAACCGGCAGGGCTCCGATTGCCAGCGTTACATTGGCGCAGTCGTTTACTGTCACGATATTGGTGATGTGATGTACTAAGGGCTTTTGATTCCTTACCTTATCAAGCAAACCTTCTATCATCAAAAATCACTCCTCTAATTTATTAACAATTAATCTTTTCCGTACCCAGGAATTTGGCTACCACGTCCATGGCGCAGAAATTTCCGCATATTGTGCAGGTCTTGGTATCTGAAGTGTTCCTTTTTTCCCTGTATCTTGCGGCCTTAACCGGGTCGATGGCAAGTTTAATCTGAGAATCCCAGTCCAGGTTTTTTCGCGCTTTTGCCATTTCAAGGTCCCATTTTCTTGCTCCAGAGACGCCTTTGACGATATCGGCGGCGTGGGCTGCTATCCTTGAAGCTATAACCCCTTCCCTCACATCTTCCACAGTTGGAAGCCCAAGGTGTTCCGCGGGAGTCACGTAGCAAAGGAAGTCTGCACCAGCCGCCGCTGCGATTGCTCCACCTATGGCCGCTGCTATGTGGTCGTAACCCGCCGCCACGTCGGTAACCAGGGGACCCAGCACGTAGAAGGGCGCACCGTGACAGATTCTCTTTTGAAGCTTTACATTCGCCTCAATCTGGTCCATCGGCACGTGACCCGGCCCCTCGACCATAACCTGCACCCCATGCTTTCTCGCTTCCTGCACTAGTTCACCAAGAACGATAAGCTCCTGGATCTGCGCCCTGTCGGTAGCGTCGGCAAGACATCCGGGACGCAGGCCATCCCCCAGGCTTAAAGTAATATCGTACTTTCGAGCTATTTCAAGAAGCTTGTCGAATTTTTCATAGAGGGGATTTTGCCTGCCGCTTTTCAGCATCCATCCTGTCAGGAATGCCCCGCCCCTGCTCACTATGTCCGTAATCCTTCCTTCTCTGCGAAGCCTTTCCACAGCCTCGAGCGTAACGCCGCAGTGGACGGTCATGAAATCCACACCCTGTTCGGCTTGTTCTTCGATGACTTCAAATAGTTCTTCTTCTGTAAATTCGACAACGCTGCCCCGTTCCTTCCTGGCCCTAACTCCCACTTCGTATATAGGGACAGTCCCTAACGGCACGTGGATTTCTGCGAGTATTGCTTTCCGAATTGCTGCGATATCTCCGCCGGTGGAAAGGTCCATGATGGCATCGGCTCCCGCTTCGATTGCCGCTTTTGCCTTTAAGAGCTCTTCTTCAAGGTCAGCATAGGCTTCTGAAGTCCCGACATTGGCGTTGACCTTTGTCCTCAGGCCACTTCCTATGCCGCAGGGTTTCAGGCCCTTGTGGTTCTTGTTGCACGGGATAACCGCAGTTCCATCAGCAATTGCTCTTCTTACCTCTTCGGCATCCACTCGTTCTTGTTCTGCCACCTCTTTCATCTCATTGGTAATTATGCCCTGCCGGGCAGCTTCCATTTGTGTCACAAAAAACTCCCCCTTTAAAAACAAAAAATCGTACCCAGGGGTACGAACTCAAAAAGCAACCGACTGACTACCCTCCCTACGCTGGCATTACCCAAACAGGTTCAAGGGTTCGGGAAAAACTCCCGTCTCAGCCGCTTTTCGCAGCACCCCCGGTAGTCTATATTAAGTTTTGCTAAAATTATATACAAAATGGTTTTTGAAGTCAATGAAAAAGTTTTTTCGCTAACTTTTCCCTTTCAACGATGCAATCTCATCAAAAAGCTTGTTTACCAAATTCTTTAGGTCCCTTATTTCTTCCAAGTATGCCTTATTTTCTTCTTTCAATTTCACAATTTCCCTCTCATATCTTTGTTCCGCCGTTGAATATTCTTCACCAACTTCATCATCATTGCCAATCCTAATTTTCGCTATCCTTTCTTTCCCCTTCTCAATGCCCTTTTCTAATGCTGGTTTCATTTTCCTCCTTATTTCTGGCCCCAAGATAAACGCTAAGGCTGCCGTTGCAACTCCTGTAATAAAAGGTCTTAACGCCCTCATAACGACAAACCCCCTTAAAAACTTTGTCCTCTTTTATTTATGTTGACCCGCCATCCCGATTAATATGTATAGAGAACATTTGCCATATAATTACTTTATGTGTATTTTTTTATTAATTTAAAAACCATCAGTACCTCTTCTATCCCCATAAACATATTATGTATTGAGGATTAAAGAAAGGGGGTAAAACGATGGCAGACCTCAGCAGCATTCAGACCTGGTGGTGGTGGTTTTTACCGATTATAATCATAATATTCTTCCTGCCGATAGTGATAGTAGTCCTTTCCAACTAATCCGAAAGAGAAAGCCCCGAATGTTCGGGGCTTTTTTTATTTTTCGGTTTTTATTTTTTTGAAGAAGTGATATTATTATGTTGCAGCAAAGTGCAAAGCGAGGTTTTCAAAATGCCCAGCAAAAAAGAGCGACTTGACAAAATCCTAAGCATGTCGGGATACGGCAGCCGTAAAGACGTTAAAAGGATAATAAAGCAGGGCGATGTAACAATAAACGGCAGGACTGCAACCAACCCTTCCACACCGGTAGACCCTGCCGTCGATTTCGTACAGGTCCTAGGCGAACCGCTAATCTTCAAAGAATACGTCTACATAATGATGAACAAACCGAAAGGCGTCATCTCTGCCACCCGCGACCTCCACGAGACTACGGTTATAGACCTGCTCGATGGGGAATATTCCCACCGCAACCTTTTTCCGGTCGGCAGGCTCGACAAGGACGCCGAAGGCCTCCTGCTCATTACCGATGATGGGAAGCTCGCCCACCGGCTGCTTTCGCCCCGAAAAAAAGTGGAAAAGGTTTACTACGTCGAGGTCCGGGGGCTTTTAGGAGAAGATGATGTAAAAGCCTTTAAAGAAGGTATTTTTTTGGGGAATTACAGGGCACTCCCTGCAAAACTCGAAATACTGAAGTCGGGTGATGTCTCTTCGGCCATCGTCACTGTTTACGAAGGAAAGTTCCATCAGATAAAACGCATGGTAAAAGCAAGGGGCAAAGAAGTGACTTATCTGAAGCGCCTCTCAATGGGACCCATCAAATTAGACGAAAGCCTGAAACCCGGCGAATGGCGCGAACTTACAGAGGAAGAGATAAGGGCGTTAAAATTCACAGCTTTATAAATTCCAGTCTCTCCTTTTGCCCCTCCTTCATTGTGTACGAAAGCACGAGAAAATCTCCCGCTACGGTGTATTTCCACAGGCTGCCTTTTTCTGAGAACACTTCTTCGGCTTTTTCCCTTTCTAAGGCGAAAATTTTGAATGTCCCATCCTCCAAGTAAGCCGCAACCAGCGGCTTTCCCTTATATTCTGGTATGCTGTTCTCTATTATCGTCTCTTCATTTATTATCCAATTTTTCATGCCATCGATTTTGACCGCCTTTTTTTCCTGTCCGGGAGAAACGTAAAAAAGCTCCCCTTTTGAAGCGAGAACATCTTTGTCCGCTATATATAAGGCTCTTTTTTCCTTATCAAAATAACTTACCAGCGGGACTTTCAGATTTTTTGCAACTTCGGTGACATTTCCAGCAAGATCGGCTATGTAAAGGCTATCCCAGCGCATATTTTCTATATCTTGAGTGCCGGGGCCAGTCGCTTGTGCCGCTTCTGTTTTTTCCTCTGAAATTGCGCTAAAGACAAGGAATGTTCCATCGGAATTCCATCTAGCATAACCTACTTTTTTGCCGGGAATTTCTATCTTCAACAATTCTCCGGTTTTTGCATTTACTATTTCCAAAAAATTCCCTATAGGATAGGGATAGTTTTCTCCTTCTATCAGGTCGTAGTTGCCCTCTTTGTCCTTTGCGGCGACATAGTATGCCAGATGCAAACCGTCAGGAGACCATAAAGGCGAAAACCGAATAACCTCATTGTCACCAGCGAGCAATCGTTCATCCCCGGTTTTTGTATCCAGCACGTATACTCCCGGCACGTCCGGCTCGTACTTTTCGTAGGCAAAATAATCTCCCATAGGCGACAGCCTAGGATAAAATAGCCCATCATAAGAAGGTAGTCCCTTTCTCAAGCAGGATACAGTTTCTTTAGCCACATCTACCTTCCAAATTTCGCTTACTAGGTCCACGAAAACTGAATTTTGGTAGCGGTTAAAAATCATGCGGCTCCAATAGCCGCTCCCCAGCGGCAGGCGGCCAACTTCCTTTACATTTTTAATTTCCGGATCGAATTTCTTAAAAACGAGGAACTTACCCGAAATAGCGTATATCAAGCTACCACTGCTATCCCATCCCAAAAGCCATAGCCTGTAGTTTCCGCTTTCGAAATCTTCTCCCTGGATTTTTTCGATGAGCTTTGCATCGGAACCATCCAAGGCGAATATCCAAAGTCCCTGTCCAAAGCCATTTTGGGTTCCCGAAAAGGCGGCCCATTTAAAATCAGGAGAAAAAAGCTCACCGCCTTCAAAATAATCTACCTGGCCGTTATCGAGGGTGACGGTGGCTTTCTTTACTTCTGCCCCTTCTATAGTTAATTCCACTACTGCCCCTTCAGGTTTCAAAACTTTTGATACCGGGACTTCCGGTTCCTTTTGAGCAAAATTGCCGCAACCGGCAATGCTCGTAACCACCACAAGGGTCAAAAAATAGGCCGTAATTTTGTAAAAATTTTTGTCCAACCAAAAGCCCCCCTTCTTTTTTTTATTTATCAAATCTCGCCTTTTGCGAGTTTGTTTAAAAGATGCGCAACACCGTCCTCGTTGTTTGAAGGCACCACTAGTTTTGCTGCATTTTTTACAGATTCTTCAGCATTTGCTACAGCGACTCCCAGCCCAGCAATCTTGATCATCGAAAGGTCGTTCATGTTGTCTCCTATCGCTACAACGCTCTGCCTTTCAATCCCCAGAATATCGCAAAGTTGTCTTAAGCCTTCCCCTTTGGAAACGCCATCTGGCAAAACCTCGAGGTAAAATCTTTCCGACTGCACGTAATTTATATTAATTCCAGTCTTTTTTTCAAGTTCCTTCATCTTTCTTATTGAGTAACTCACGTCACCCACCAATATCACTTTATTTACCACATCTATTTTCTTAAGGTCATCTACCTTTTCGTATTTCACCTTTTCTCTGCTCAGGTAAATTTCATGGGCTGGTTTAAAGTCGGCTATAAAAATCCTGTCATGATAAAAAGCAACTATTCCTATCTCATTCTCTATGAAATGGTCTATCACAAGGTTGTAAATTGGCTTTGGCAGGTACTTCGAATATACTGGGCCCTTTTCTCGTTCGAAAATCTCACCGCCGTTAAAGAGAATGGCCGGTATGTCAATCTCTAGAAGCTCCAGAAATTGGCGCGCTGCCCTTTCCCCCCGGCCCGTGGCAACGGTAAATAAAATGCCTAAGTCTCTTATCCTTTTTATAGCCTCCAGGTTAGCTTCGGATACGTTCTTTTTGTCGTCGAGCAGCGTACCGTCCAAATCCGTTACTACCAGTTTATACCTCATTTTCAACCTCCATCAGAGTTTTTTCTATAATGATTATTATTTATTTCTATGCCGGAGGAAAAAATCCTTCATACTTGCTATAGGGCTTTTTAGTTTACAGGTGAGTTTGAGGCTGGTATAATACAGAAAGTGAGACTAAAACCCTTGAAAGGAGCCATAAAATGGATATAGGCATCGTAGGATTGCCCAATGTTGGCAAAAGCACTCTTTTCAACGCCATTACAAAAGCCGGAGCCGAGTGCGCCAACTATCCTTTCTGCACCATAGAACCCAACGTGGGAGTTGTAGCTGTGCCGGACCCGAGGCTTGAGGAACTCGCAAAATTGGAAAATCCTCAAAAGGTGACGCCCGCCACCATCAGGTTCGTAGACATAGCGGGCCTTGTAAGAGGTGCAAGCCGCGGAGAAGGGCTCGGCAATAAATTTCTCTCCCACATCCGCGAAGTCGATGCAATTGCCCACGTGGTCAGGTGTTTCGAAGATCCTAACGTGGTCCACGTGGATGGCAGCGTAGACCCGATAAGGGATATCGAAACCATAAACCTAGAGCTCATTTTTGCCGACCTGGAAACTTTGGAAAGGCGCCGGGATAAGGTAGCAAAACAGGCCAAATCGGGAGACAAGCAGTATCAAAAAGAGCTTTCGTTGCTCGAGCGACTGAAAGAGACGCTGGAAAACAATTTACCCGCCAGGGCTTTACCACTTGATGAGGAAGAATCAAAAATCGTAAAACAGCTTAACCTCCTCACCTTAAAACCAATAATTTACGTTGCCAATATATCGGAAGACGACCTTATGGCAGGGAAAGAGAATAATATGGTAAAAAAAGTAATGGAATACGCCCAAAAAGAAAGGGCCGAAGTTATTTCAATATGCGCCAAAATTGAGGCAGAGCTGGCTGCCCTTGACGATGCAGAAAGAAACGACCTCCTTTCGGCTTACGGACTTGAAGAGCCCGGCCTTAATCGCCTCATTCGGGTGGAATATAGGCTACTCGGCCTTATCACCTTTTTTACCGCCGGCCCAAAAGAGGTAAGGGCCTGGACAATACGGGAAGGCACCAGAGCACCTCAGGCAGCGGGAAAAATTCACAGTGACTTCGAGCGGGGATTTATAAGGGCGGAAGTTATCTCTTACGAAGACCTCATGGCGGTAAAAAGCCAACAGGCTGCAAAAGAAAAAGGTCTTGTGCGTTTGGAAGGCAAGGATTATGTGGTGAGGGACGGGGACGTAATTTTCTTTAGATTTAATGTGTAAAAGCCCGGCATCGGAGAAGGTCGCCGGGCTCGTTTGTTACCTATTGGAATTGTAAATTATGTGAGGACCTATTGAAGATATATCCCTGCAGCCGGTCAGTATCATCGCTTGATAAAGTTCCTTCGCCATGGTTTCCAGCACCAGCTTTACTCCTTCCATTCCCCCGCCGTAAGCGCCGATTATCACAGGCCTTCCCACAAGCACCGCATCGGCGCCGAGAGCCAGGTATTTTAGCACATCAACTCCTGACCTCACGCCGCCGTCGGCCAAAATCGTAATCTTCCCCTTGAATTTTTCCGCTATTGCCGGCAACACTTCCGCTACTCCCGGCGTGAAATCGAGGATCCGCCCTCCGTGATTTGAAACGACAATGGCCGAAGCTCCGGCTTTATAGGCAATTTCCGCTTCATCCACCGTCATTATCCCCTTGACTATAAAAGGCATGTCAACCTTGGATATGATATCCTTTAATTCTTCGAAGGTCTTTGGCCCCACCGGCTGCCCCATTAATGCCATGGTCACCAATCCCGCCCCGTCCACGTCCATGCCCGCGGCCACAGCACCTATGCCTTTGGCCCTCTGGGCCATCTTCATCAAAACCTCATTTTCCCTGGGTTTCATTATAGCTATCCCGTGGCCGTTTTCCTCTTTGATAGCTTTAAGGCCCGAATCGTAAAAGAGCGGATTTCCTCCATCGCCGCACATCCCCAAGGTACCGGCAGCTTTGCTGCCGGATATCACCATTTTGATAAACTCCTCTTCCGGAACTGCCCCTCCCATGTTGTAATCGGAACCGGTAATGGGCGCCGCAAGTATCGGCATCGAAAGCTTTTTCCCAAAGAGTTGGGTGCTTATGTCCGGGTCTTTCGCTGCGTGCAGGGTTCTCATGTTTAACTTTACTTTTGCAAGAGCCTCTACGTTGGCGCGGAAGGAAGCCCCGGTGCCGGCACCACCCATCCCCGGCACTTCCCCCGCACACGCTACTCCGTCGCATGCTTTGCAGACCCTGCAGTAACCTTTCATCTTTTCCCGGGCGTTTCTTTTTATTTCGCTTAGATTCATTATGAAGTCCCCCTCTTACACGATTCTTTACACAATTCCATTATACAATAAACCCAGGAAATAAATTAAGGCAGAAAGGGAATATCTTTTATTGTGTAGAATATTTTTAGAAAGAAAATCTTTTCATCAGAAGGTCGGGAATCTTTGATGGCACGTAAAGCTTTGGCGGTTTTACTTTCGATGCTTTTTTTAGCGTTTTTCTTCAATCGCACGCTTCTTGCCTTTTTAGCACCACCCGCACTAATCCAAAACGAATCCGGGCAGAAATTGATAGAAGAGATTTTGAGGCTGGATTCGAAAATCCATGCCTTAAATATAAAGCTCGGCGAACTTGCCGAAAAGAAAAAAGAACTTGAAAAGGAACTTGCCTTAAAGCGCTCCGAAATCAATCGTTTATCGGTAAGGCTGGGAGAAAACAGGAAAAAACTTGCAAGGTGGATAGTCTTCAGCTACAAAAACGGCATTGGAACCTTTCTTTCCGTGCTGGTCGGCGCCGAAAACGTCGGGGATTTTTTAAGGCGGTTCGACAACATTGTGTTTTTGCTAGAATACTATAATAATGTGATTTCCGAAACAAGAAATCTATTTCTGCTGCAAAAACAGGAGGAATCCTTCATTATGGAAAAACAGAATGAAATTAGGGCCTTGGAGGACCAGACAAAAAAGACTCTGCAAGAACTCATGGATACTAGAACTAAAAAAGAACTGGAACTTGTCAACGCAAGAAAAATTTTTGATAATCCATCATTTCTTGAAAATACCAGCAAAAACTGGCAGGAAGTCCTGCCTTCTCTGGACTATCTTTTGAAGAATTTTTCTTCGCTCCCGTGGAGCAGCATCAGCCCCGACAACCTGAAAGTAAATTATCTTACGCTGACAGCCAGGGCGGAATTCACCGACAGGAGCATAACCGAAAAGCTGCTTGCGAGCAACGAAAGACTGAAAAACGCCTTTTTTACCTTCAGTCCGGAAGGCATCACCGTGTCCGAAAAAGGTCCGCAAGGCCAGATATTGTACTCGGTAACTTGCCGGCTAGAACTTTTAAGCAACAACCGCATAAAGATTGAGCCTGTAAAAGTCGAATTTAAAGGTGTCACCCTCCCTCCTGAAGTAATTCAGGACCTTACCAAAAACGTCGACCTTTCCTTCACTCCGCCACCCCTGCCCTATGATCTCAAAATTACTTCAATTTCGACCGAAGAACACAAATTAATTTTGTATCTGAAAAAATAAAGCGGGGATGTCCGGTTTCAAATTAGCAACAATAATCGCAGTAATGTAAAAATGCCGGTAATATGTTATAATTTTTATATAAGCAACTGTTGAGAGGGGCTTTTTTGATGTCTCAAATCAGCAAGATAAGCATTTTGACCGTCTTTCTTGCCGGTATTTTTTCTTTTTTTTCTCCCTGCACCCTACCGCTTTTGCCTTTATACTTTTCAATTCTGGCGGGAGGGGATATCCGCGCTCAGTACAAAAAGTTAACCTTAATAACAAATAGCCTAAGTTTTATTTCCGGATTTTCGCTGATTTTCATCTTGCTCGGGCTTTCCGCAACAGCCCTGGGCCGGTTTCTCCTTGTAAACCGCCTTTTACTTTCAAAAATCGCTTCGGTTTTCGTCGTATTTTTCGGAGTCTTTCTGGTCGGTAGATTTCAAATCCCTCTTTTGATGAGGGAAAAACGGTTGCATTTTCATTTTCAAAAAATTACTCCTCTTTCTGCCTTCATCATGGGGTGTTCCTTTTCACTGGGCTGGACGCCATGCCTGGGTCCCATCCTTGCATCGGTGCTCCTTACCGCCAGCAGCACCCAGCATGCGGTTTCGGGAGCCTTTCTGCTTTTGGTCTTTGCTGCAGGTTTAGGGTTTCCTTTTTTACTGCTGGCACTAGTCGCAGAAAAAATTGCGAGTATAATGCCCAAAATTCGCCGCGGTATGCCTATTTTCCAGAAAGCAGCAGGAGGCATCCTGATATTGATGGGGGTGAGTTTATTTTTCGGATTACTTTAGCGGAGGTGTAGCAATTGCCTTTAAAAAAGAAAAAAGCCCTGCTTTTTCTGGTCTTAGCATTCCTCACCGTTTTCAGCCTTGCGGGGTGTCAGACGCTAAAAAATGAAAACACAGATACTAAAACCAAACCTTACGAAGGCTACCCCGCCCCCGATTTTGAGCTTAAAGACCTGTCCGGCAAAACGGTCCACCTTTCGGACTTCCGAGGGAAAATGGTGGTGCTCAATTTCTGGTCGCTCAACTGTTCCTTTTGCCTCGCCGAAATGCCCGACTTCGAAGAATTTTACCGCTCAAAGTCCGAGAACGTGGAGGTCCTTTTGATAAACCTCGATAGAAACGCCGAAAAAGTCCGAACATACATCCAAAATAGGGGATTTACCTTCAATGTTTTACTGGACGAAAAGGCCGAGACCGTCCGGTCTTACCTCATACGAGGTGTCCCCACTACGTTTTTGGTGGACGAAGACGGAGTAATTATGTCCCGCATTGAAGGCCAGGTCTCCAGGGAGGTCCTGGACTCGATGGTACAAAGTGCCTGCGGCACAGACACCCCCACTTGAAAGTATTTTTAAAGATATCGTCGATATCAAAAATTAAGGAGGGAAACAAGTGAAAAGGTTAAGCATTACCACAAGAATTTTAATAGGCCTTGTACTCGGTATTATCGTCGGCCTCTTTTTCACTTCGTCTCCCGGTACCGCATCAACTTACATAAAGCCTTTTGGAGACCTTTTCCTCAACCTAATCAAAATGATAATAGTGCCCCTAGTGCTCTCATCGCTGGTAGTGGGTGCCGCTAGCACCGGCGATGTAGGAAAACTAGGTCGAATCGGAATTAAGACTCTTGCTTACTATCTTCTGACAACGGCATTTGCCGTAACTTTGGGATTAATATTGGGAAATATTTTAGACCCCGGATTGGGGATGACCTTGCCGTCTGATGCTAAGGTGGAAGTGAGTAAAGCCCCATCTATCGTTGAAACCCTTCTTGGAATCGTCCCCACTAACCCTATAAAGGCTATGGCAGACACAAACATGCTGCAGATTATAGTTTTCGCCATATTCATCGGAATAGCCATAACGCTTGTTGGCGAAAAGGGTAAGCCTGTCTTAAACTTCTTCGACAGCCTTGCCGAAATTAGTTATAAAATTGTAGCAATAATAATGGAATACGCGCCTATCGGCGTATTTGCCCTCATAGTACCGGTAGTAGCTGCAAATGGACCGGCTGTTCTCCTTCCACTCTTGAAGGTTATTATCACAGTATATATAGGCTGCGCTCTACATGCCGGGCTGGTGTACTCCACCCTGGTTTGGTTATTTGCCCGAATGAATCCGATTAAATTTTTTAAGGGGGCAGCCCCTGCAATGATGATGGCCTTCACCACCAGCAGCAGTTCGGCCACACTTCCAGTCTCCATGGAAAGTTCCGAAAAGAACCTGGGGGTTTCCAAATCTATAAGTAGTTTTGTTTTGCCACTCGGCGCCACCATCAATATGGACGGCACGGCTCTCTACCAAGGGGTTTGCGCCCTCTTTGTAGCTCAGGTGTTAGGGATAGACCTTACGCTTTCCCAGCAGATGGTGATAGTGCTCACCGCCACCTTAGCTTCTATAGGAACTGCAGGAGTTCCCGGTGCGGGCCTTATAATGCTGACAATGGTATTGCAGTCTGTAGGACTTCCTCTAGAAGGAATAGCAATCATCGGTGGAATAGACCGTATCCTCGACATGGCGAGAACCTGCATCAACGTCACGGGCGACATTGCGGGATCCGTGGTGGTAGCCTCAACGGAAGGAGAACTGAGAAGGGACATCACTTCAAAATGATTACGCCAACATACAGGGCAAGCTAAAATAAGCGGAAATAAAAAGCTCCATTCCCCATGGGAATGGAGCTTTTTATTATTCCTTTTTCTTTCTTGCCGGCTTGCACAGTATCTCGGAAATCCATGTATCGAAGATGCTTGCGGCGTGGGAGGGTCTGAGTATTATGGCGGTGTCCGCCCCCGTCCCGGTTCCGCCGACGGCGATCACATCCTCGCCGTAAGGTATCATCCCCGCGTCTAGGGCCATCGTCGCTATCTCAACGCAGACTTTAACTCCTTGACCGAACATCCTCAAAGTATTGGCTATAATCTCCACCGGATAGACCCCGCCGAACTTCCGGCTGATACCCCTTTCTGCTCCCGAAAGCACGTGGGTGGTGGTGAGAACCTTCACTCCGGAATTTAACAGTCTTTGCCTCAAATCCTCGGGAAACTCCATTTCACCGGGAACAGAAAATCCGCAAACATGAGTTACCACCACCAAATTCACTCCCAAATTTGCATCGAAGAAAGCCTTAGCGGTGCGGCCTTCTGTGGATGCCACCACCACGTGCCTTATATTCCTTTCTTTTACCGCTTTTTTCACCACTGCAAGGGTGTTTTCGGTATTTCCTTCTCCCGGAAAATCCCAATACATCTTCAAGGCCTCCTGATATAAAAATACATCCATTTACATTTTATCACAATTCGAATTCTTCGTGCAGAGCAGTTATGGCCTTTTTAGCATCTTCGCTGCGCACAAGGCACGATATGGTGGAGTTTGAATCCGAAGTCTGAAGAATCTCTATGTTTTCCTTTTTTAGGGCTTTAACTAACCTTGCCATAACTCCCGGAACTTCTAACATACCACCTCCTACTATAGTCACTTTGGTAAGACCCTTTGTAACCTGTGGAGTTATGCCGACTTTTCTTAATTCCCCCATTGTCTTTTCTACTTCTTCTTCCTTTACTGTAAACACTTTCAAATCAGGGAACACATTAATTAAGTCGATATTGATCCCTGCTTTTGCAAGAGTCTCGAATATCTTTTCCTGCTCATCACGGTCTTGGGAAACCTTTATTACTACTTGTGCAAGGTGCGGAATATGAGCTATACCAGTTATTAGTTTTTCAGAAATCCAACATGGCTTACAAGTTATTAATGTCCCGGGAGAATTAGAAAAAGTCGACCTGACTCTCAGTGGGAGATTGCGCTGCATCGCTATTTCTACCGCTCGAGGATGTATTACTCTTGCACCATTGTATGCCATCTCTGTAACTTCTTGATAGCTAACAGTTTCTAAAATGCGAGCTTCTTTAACCATCTTAGGGTCCGCAGTCATAATTCCTTCTACATCGGTAAAGATATCAACCCACTCTGCTCCGAGCGCGGCGCCAAGAGCCGCTGCGGTTGTATCGCTTCCGCCCCTTCCAAGAGTCGTTACATCCCCTTTCTCAGTAATCCCCTGAAAGCCAGCAACTACGGGAATATATCCATCCTCTATTGCATCTATGAGCGAATCTACTTTTATCTCTTTAATCATTGCATTTCCGTAATTGTCATCGGTTATTATCCCAGCTTGGCCTCCCGTAAAAGCCTTAGCCTTGTATCCCTTTGCCGCAAGTAATGACGCAATGAGGGCAGCAGAAATAATTTCCCCACAGGAAATTAAAAGGTCTTTTTCTCTTTTTGACGCATATCCATTTGCCTCATCTAATAGGGAAAGGAGCGTGTCAGTGGCATAAGGGTCTCCTTTTCGACCTATTGCCGATACCACGACCACAGGCGAATATCCTTCTTCTTTTGCCTTTATTATACGCTCTACCACCAATTTTCTCGCCTCGGGAGTAGCCACCGAAGTGCCGCCGAATTTTTGAACCACTATCCTCATTTCATTCACCTCTTGTCAGCGTTTTATATCAGATTATGTTCCACCAGGTATTCGGCTATTTTAACCGCGTTGTAAGCCGCACCCCGTCGCAAATTGTCTGCCACAATCCACAAGTTGAGCCCGCAGGGAACGGTAAAATCTTCCCTTATCCTGCCTACGAACACCTCGTCCTTACCCGAAAGGAAAGCCGGCATCGGATATATCTTATTTTTCGGGTCGTCCATCACCACAACTCCCGGTGCTCTAGAAAGTATGGCCCGGGCCTCATCAGCAGTAATTTTCTCGCAGGTCTCTATGTTCACCGATTCCGAATGGCAGTTAAAAACGGGGACTCTTACTGTAGTAGCCGTGACAGCTATACTGTCGTCACCCATTATCTTTTTAGTTTCTCTAACCATCTTCCACTCTTCCAAGCTGTATCCCGTTTCGTCGAATGCGTCGATATGCGGAAGAAGGTTGAACGCGATCTGGTGCGGGTAGACTTCCGGCTTTATGTTCATGCCTTCCAGCACCTGTTTGGCCTGCAGTTTAAGCTCTTCTATGGCTTCAAGTCCGGTTCCCGAAACCGCCTGATAAGTGGAAACCACAACCCGCTTTATTTTAGCTCTTTCGTGGAGCGGCTTTAGCACTATCACCATCTGGATTGTAGAACAATTCGGATTGGCTATTAAGCCTTTGTGTCTTTTAAGGTCGTAGGGATTTACTTCGGGTACGACTAATGGTACATCAGGTTCCATTCGGAAGGCGTTGCTGTTGTCTATCACCACTGCACCCCTTTTCACAGCTTCCGGTGCCAGTGTCAAACTTATGTCCTTCCCTGCTGAAAAAAGGGCTATATCCACTCCCTCAAAAGCTGAAGGTTTTGCCTCTTTGACTTCGTAGGCCTTTCCCGAAAACTCTATCCTGTGTCCTGCAGACCGAGATGAAGCAAGGGGCAGGATTTCTTTAACAGGAAAATTTCTTTCCTCTAGTATTTTCAACATAGTCCGCCCCACCGCGCCGGTAGCACCTACCACAGCTACATTATAGGTTTTCACTTTGCATTCCTCCTTGAATCTAATTTCGTTACTATGATGAACAGCGCTGCTCATCACATTGATTCATATTAAGAGTATTGTATTTTAAATAAAAAATAGTGTCAATATACATTTTATGCTCCAATTTATAGGCCTGACATAATGAATACGACTCAAAAATTCGCATCCTTTCTGCACCTACAATACACCGAGGTTGTTTATAAATTGTGGACATTTGTTGTTTATACACGAACATTTATGGTTTTATTATATTCTACACAAAATATGAAATTCCTTTTATCTAAATTTTTTTATTTTCATCTTGAGCAAAAAATCAGACCCGACCTTTAAGGCCGGATCTAACAACCTCATAAGTAGAAGTCTAGATTCTTTTTGCAAATAATATTAGCGCGCAAAAGATGATATGACTATAATATATCCGGTGATTCAAAAGCCATTTCTTGATATAATAAATTATACAGAAAAATGCGGAAGGTGATGAAAATGATTCCATTAAGGGATAACATCGCAAGCAGGCGACCGCCTCTAGTAACGGTCTTGCTTATAATCCTAAATTCATTGGTCTTTTACGTCTCCGCCGGAAACCACCCCGCGGTTTTCGCAAAAATCTTATACAAATACGGGCTCATACCAGCCAAAATAACTAAGCTATTCGTAACCGGGGCTGCATTTTCCCTAGAAGACCTTTATCCATTCATAACGAGCACCTTTTTACACGGCAATTTGTGGCATCTTATAAGCAATTTATGGATTCTGTGGCTCTTCGGCGACAATGTGGAGGACCGGATGGGCCATATAAGATTTTTGATATTTTATCTAATCAGCGGTGTCATAGCCGGTATTACCCACCTTGTCTTTAACCCCCTCCTGCCCGTACCGGTGGTAGGCGCCTCCGGGGCTATCGCAGGTGTAATGGGTGCATATTTTGTGCTTTTCCCTACGGCCAGAATAATAACATTGATACCTACATTTTTTATATTGCCCCTATTCGTTCACATACCTGCCGTCCTATATCTTTTCCTCTGGTTTTTGACGCAGCTTTATTACGGCACAACTTACGCTTTTATAGGCGGCACGGCGGTTTCTGGAGTTGCCTGGTGGGCGCACATAGGCGGGTTTGTCGGGGGCGCAATCTTGAATAGGTTCTTTATAAGAAGGCGATGGCGATAATAATAGAGCTTCCATTTTTAACGGAAGGCTGATTCTTTTATCGCATCAATTCCCTCCGCTGCATTATATGAGCTCCGGACCAGCGGGCCCGACGCCACATATTTGAATCCGAGGCCATAGCCTATCTTTCGGTACCTCTCGAACTGTTCCGGTGTAACGTATTCCACCACCGCTATGTGGCTTAAAGAAGGCCTGAGGTACTGGCCTATTGTCATCATATCGCAGCTTACGCTGATCAGGTCCTTCATAAGGTCGACCACTTCTTCTTCAGTCTCACCAAGCCCCACCATGATACCCGACTTGGTGTAGATAGCCGAGTCAAGTTCTTTTACTTTTTTTAAAAGGAAAAGCGACCTTTCGTAATCGGCCATTGGCCTAACCGCCGGGTAAAGCCGGGGCACGGTCTCAAGGTTGTGATTTATAACATCGGGCTTCGACTCAACTACAGTCCTTATGGCCTCCTCGTTTCCCCGGAAGTCTGATACCAACACTTCCACGGTGAGGCCGGGGATTTTTTTCAGCTCCCTCACAGTCCTGGCAAAATGCGATGCGCCGCCGTCGGGCAGGTCGTCCCTGGTCACGCAGGTTATCACCGCATGTTTTAAATTCAGGGCCCTGGCAGCTTCGGCAACCCTCATGGGCTCATCATCATCCAGAGGCATCGGATGTCCCTTATCCACAGCACAGAACCTGCAATTTCTCGTGCAGACGTTCCCCATTATCATAAAAGTAGCAGTTTTTCTGGAAAAGCACTCTCCCATATTGGGACAGTGAGCGCTCTGGCATACGGTGTTCAGTTTCACCGTTTTTAAAAACTCCTCCATATACTTCAATTCCGTCGGGTTTACCTTGACTTTCATCCATTCGGGTTTTTTCATTTTTCCAATCCTCCCGCCATTGATTCAAGCCTGTTTTGGTCGATTTCTTCAAACCTCACACCGAACACTTCCTCGAATTTGCCGTTCAATCTCTCTCTCACCTTTTCCAGATCCTCTCTTACCCCCAGCTTTTCCAGGGATGTTACGCCGAATTCCTTTATTCCGCAGGGGAATATCCTGCCGAAATACGTAAGGTCGGTGTTGACGTTGAAAGCGATGCCGTGCCACGTCACCCACCGCCTAACGGCGATGCCTATCGCGCATATCTTCTCATCGCCTACCCAAACGCCGGTGTAATTCGGCTTCCTACCCGCCATCACGCCATAATCGGCAAGCAGCCTTATCACAACCTCTTCCAGCCTGTCCACAAAAGCGTGAACATCTTTCTCCCATTTATTCAGGTTCACCACGGGATAGGCCACTATCTGCCCCGGTCCGTGAAAGGTGATATTGCCGCCCCGCTCTACCTCGTGCACTTCAGCAATTTTCTTAAGCTCTTCCAGCGGCACCAGCAAGTTTTCGTAACCGCCGGCCCTGCCTATGGTGTAAACCGGCGGGTGCTGAAGGGTTATCAGGATCATGTCGGCGAGCCCCGACTTTACAACTTCGACGGCTTTGAGCTGCAGCTCTTTGCCTTTTAGATACGGTAAAAGGCCCTGCTTCAGCAATAAGGCTTTCATCTCTAGTTTCACCCTTCCATGTATCCAAAACCGACCTTTCTAATCTTTTCGGATTCAGATTCGTTAAGTTTCATATTTTCAACTTTACTTAGAGATATATTTTTCATTACTGCCTTTTCCATTACCAAAAGTATTTATCTTTATACTACACCCGGTGGGCGAAATCCTTCTTCTTCAAAACTAAATTGATAAAAAAAGTTTCAACACAACAGTCATCGAAGCCATTAAATTACTGAGCGTAAGATACCAATGTTTGAATCCGATTATGATGTCACAATTTCCGTTGGAGATATCAGAGAGAACCTAATCGGTTCTAACTGCGGACAGTATATTATTCGTTTCCTTAAGGAAAGGCCGGAACTCAGGGGAGCATATACCTTTGCAAGAAGTTTTGATTTTATTGATGTTTAAAAGGAATTATGTTTAAATATCCACATAGTTTTCAATAATTATTTCAGAAGAATCTATTATTAAATATTCCACCCCGCTATCATAAGAAATTTTCACTTTTATGGGTTCTTTCAATATTTCCATCATCTCTTCTTTTTGCTCTTCAGTAAACGCATTATAATTTGGTATATTGGTAATTTTCGTGACATATAAAGCATAGGGAATTTTGCCCGGAATCAAATTAACTGGATTGTCTTTTACATTGCCAAAAATATTTAAAGGAGTTGACATATATTTTCTTATTTTATCGGATAAAAATGCCGTTACTACTATATTATAAATCGGTTTATCAGTCTTATTTTCAATATATAGATCGAAAATCAAATATGGTGATTCAACTTTTTCTGAGGGCTTTATCATAATTTTGGGCGTAATTTTAAAACGTTTACTTTCCTCCAATTTGATCCATTTAACACCGTTTTCTATTGTCACATCAAAGGCGTTGTTAATATTCGACTTCAATGAGATATTAATCATAAAAAAAAATAAGATAACAAATGCAGCTATTATAATACTAGATAATAAAATCTTTCTTTTCTTTATCATTAAGAAATCACCCTCACCTCTTAACTCCTGTCCAATCTTCAAAACCCGCAGGTAATCCTATTGCCCATCTTTCGTATGCTTGATTAGTTAAATAAGTCTCATCATAATAATGCGGTGCAACATCAATATGTATTGGCGAATAACCTCTATCCCATGTTTTATCTATAGTATATGTTCTAGTAGCACCAGCAGTATTTACATAAGAGCCAAATTCATGTCTATACCATTCCCGATTTCTTGATGTGTAATAAGTTTTCCATATTTTATCTTCTATCCATACTTGGGCTAATTTTTCTGTATAATAATAAGAATGATACAATCTAGCTGTAACTACTTGATTCGTATCAACAATATCAAAAAACAGATCTGCAATGTCCAAAAGTATATTACCAACTGTTGTCGTAAAATAACCAGAAATAGTTAATACAGCATCCCATATTAGGTCCCCAATACCATATTTTTCATCATCCATATAAAGGTATCCTGTACTCCAAGCATCTTCAATTACTCTAGTAGCGCCTATACCCGGATCTACATACTGAGGGGAAATTTCTTCACTCTTTATTTTTATATCCCCTTGTAATATTTTTCTATCTCTTTCTTTTATTGCCATAGATTCAATTTTATCTGCTTCAGAAAAACTCTTTACTGTTTTTTTAGGATAATCAACACTAGCAAATACCATAGACATCGAATTAAATACAAAAATAAAAGTCATAATCCAAATTATTGTTGCACGGATTTTTTTCGTCATTAACATTAAATTCTCCTCCTTGTACAATATAGTTAGCCTTTAACTAATAAATTTTTTTGACAAACACATAGGAATTCTGATAAAACATAGCTAATATTTCTCGTAGCGGCAGGG